>JAJCYE010000065.1 GCA_029263075.1 Actinomycetes bacterium | reverse complement strand
GATTATCGCGGTGGCGGTCTCCTCCGGCTCCAGCCGGCACAACATCCGGTTCAGGCGAGTCGCCACAACTTCGGGCCGGGGATCTTCGTCCGCAAAAGCCCGTACGGCGTTGCGTAGCTGGGCCATCACCGCCGCCGGTTGAAGGCCGTGGCCGCTTACATCGCCCACCACCAGGCACATGCCGCCATCCACGGGGAATGCGTCGTACCAGTCCCCCCCCATTGGGGCGTCTTTGGCCGGAAGGTAGGAGGCCGCAAGTTCGAGCCGTTCGGTCCGGGGCAGGACCCCCGGTAGGAACGCCTCCTGAAGCACATGGGCACCGGTATCCTCGATCGCCCGTTTATCGCTGCGGTCGGGGTACGCCGTTGCCCGGGCCAGGGTCCGGGACCCCAGTTCGGCGATCATCTTCAGCCGGCGGACCTGCAACTCCCCGAATTCCTGGGGGGATGTCCAGCCGAAACTGATCGCACCGAGGACGGGACCGTCGCCGTTCAGCAGTGGAATGGAAGCCGTGGCGTTTAGTCCGTCTGCCAGGGTCCCTGGAACCATGAGCGGGTACCGTCGGGCGGTCTCTTCTCCGGAGTGAAGCAACACCGGGGAACCAGTCCTGATGGCGTCACACAATGCCACCCTCTCGGAAAGGGGGAACTTCGACCATGCCTGGACCAACCCGGCCCGGGATAGTGGTTCGACCGGTTCGCCCTGGGTTGCCCTGACCGCCAGACCGGTCGCGTGATCGGCCAGCACCAGTTCGGAGAATCCGGCGCCCCCTGCGGCTGCGGCGTGCGCGGCCAGGGCCGCGGCAGCCTCCGTGGCGGTGGTCGCCCCGGTCAATGCGGCGGCCAGTCTCCAGATGGCCAGTTCGACGTCGGCTTCACCGGCGTCCCCGGGCGCACCGGAGCGGCTCGCTGTTAACGCGGGGTCTGTTGGAGCGCCCGCAGATTCAATCGACAGTTGACGTTCCTTTGTGCTCGGCCCGGCGCGGCTCTTCTTACACGCCCAACTCCGGCGCAAGGCTACACCCAAAAGTGATCAATAATTTGAAGAGAATTCATGATCATGCGCCGGCGTCCAATCCGTTACCGCTACGGTGCCCAACCGTCACAGTTCTGCGAACTGAGCCTTCCCGACTCTGCCCCTCCGCACCATGTTGCGGCCCTCATTCACGGCGGCTTCTGGCAACTGCCCTGGGGACTTGAACTGATGGCGGGCGCCGTCTCGGATCTGACCGGCCGCGGCCTGGCGGTCTGGAACCTCGAGTACCGCCGGATCGGGGAGCCGGGTGCCGGCTGGCCCGGCACCTTCAACGATGTCCTGGCGGGGTTCGACTCCCTGGCCACCCTGCCGGAGTCGGTGGATCTGATCCTGGATTCGGCGAGCGCTGCCGGGCACTCCGCAGGTGGTCATCTGGCGTTGTGGCTCGGTGCCGAACGAGGCCCCGGGACGGGCTATCCGGCTGTTGTCGCCCAGGTTGTGGCGTTGGCCGCGGTCGGGGATCTGCGGACCGCGTGGGCCGACGACGTGGGGGGTGAAGCGGTCCAGGCCCTGATGGGGGGTTCGCCGCAGAGCGTGCCCGACCTCTACGAACTCGCGTCGCCCATCGAACGGCTCCCCCTTGGGGTCCGGCAACTCATGGTCCATGGCGAACGGGACCGGGTAGTGCCCTCCCGGTTCAGCCGGGCGTATGCCGCCGCCGCGGCGGCGGCTGGAGACGATGCCGAAACACTCATTTTGCCGGGGACCGGCCACATGGATGTCATCAATCCAAAGAGCCGCTCGTGGAAATTGATTGCCGAACGTCTACTTTCGACAACCAACACTCAGATTTGATGCGAAGATCGAAGGTATGACGCCCGCCCTCCAACTCGCCACGGCGTCAAACTCCGGCCAGCATTTTGCCGACTTCGACGTTTCCGCCACCGTCTGGGCGGCGTTTTTCGTTGGCGTCACCACTCTTTTGCTGCTCGACCTGCTCCTGGTGCACCGAAAGCCGCATGTAATCAGCTTCCGTGAGGCGGCCATCGAGAGCGTGGTGTGGATCTCCATCGGTATCAGCTTCACCGCCGTCATGTTCTGGTGGCAGGGGGGACAGGCGGCCGGCGAGTACATCGCCGGGTACCTGATCGAGAAGAGCCTGTCGGTGGACAACGTGTTCGTCTGGGCGGTGCTGTTCTCGTTCTTTGCGGTGCCCGCCAAGTACCAGTTCCGGGTCCTGTTCTTCGGGGTTTTCGGTGCGCTGGTCCTGCGGGCGATCTTCATTTTCGCCGGGGTGGCGTTGATCGAGCGGTTCGACTGGGTCCTCTATGTCTTCGGAGCCTTCCTCGTGTTCACCGCATTCAAGATCGCCCGCCACAGCGACGACGAGGTGCATCCCGAGCGCAACCCGGTCCTAAAGCTGGTCCGCAAAGTGATCCCAACGACCAGCGAGTACCACGGCCAGAAGCTGTTCACCAGGGAGAACGGCCGGCGGATGGCCACCCCGCTGTTCACCGTCCTGGTGATGGTCGAAGCCACCGACGTCCTGTTCGCGGTCGACTCCGTGCCCGCCATCCTGGCGGTGAGCCGGGAGCCGTTCATCGTTTTGTCCTCCAACGCTTTTGCCATCATGGGCCTGCGGTCGTTGTACTTCCTGCTGGCCGGGATGGCCGACCGCTTCCGGTACCTCAACGTCGGCCTGGGGGTGATCCTCGGCTTCGTGGGGGTGAAGATGCTGATTTCCGGCTTTTACCACATGCCTGTGGCGATCTCGCTGGCGGTTATTGCGGTGGTGCTGGCGATCACCATCGTGGCTTCACTCAAAGCGGACAAACGGGATGGCGGCGGACCGGTGGATCCCGGCGTGACCGGCAGCGACTCCATAGCCTGAATGCGCGAACTGGTGGTGCTCGGTACCGCCGGCCAGGTTCCCACCCGGGACCGCAACCTCAACGGCTACCTCCTGCGCTGGGACGATGAGGCGCTGCTGTTCGATCCGGGGGAGGGGACCCAGCGCCAGATGCTACTGGCCGGAGTTAAGGCCACCTCCGTCACCCGGATCCTGTTGACGCATTTTCACGGTGATCACTGCCTGGGCCTGCCGGGCGTGGTCCAGCGGCTGGCGCTGGACGGGGTCACCCGGCCGGTCAAGTTGTACTACCCGGCCTCCGGGCACGGTTACCTGGAGCGGTTGCTGGGAGGCTCGGCCCACTTCACCCGGGCCCCGTTGGAGTTTCTGCCCGTCGAACTCCCGGGACCCGTCGACCCGGGACCGCCTCTCGCCGTTATCGCCGGTCGCCTGGAGCACAACGTGCCGGTGGTCGGGTGGCGGATTGAGGAGCCGGACGGCCGCCGGTTTGTTCCGGAACGTCTGGCGGAGTTGGGAATTGCCGGCCCATCGGTAGGTGAGTTGCTGAGGGAGGGCTCTATTGAGGTGGACGGCCGCTCGGTCCGCTTGGACGAGGTCAGCGAGGTCCGCCCCGGGCAGTCATTCGCCTTCGTGATGGACACCCGGATCTGCGACGCCGCGGTCGGGCTGGCCCGCGGGGTGGATATGGTGGTGTGCGAGTCGACCTACCTGAGCGCCGAGGGCGCGCTGGCCGAGAGGTACGGGCACCTCACCGCCGCCCACGCCGGCAAGATTGCCCGAGACGCCGGAGCCCGCAAACTGGTTTTGACCCACTTCTCCCAGAGGTACCCGGACGCTGCACCGTTGCTGGAGGAGGCGCAAGCCGTCTTCCCCAACACGGTGTTGGCCGCCGATCTGGCGACGATCCCGCTACCGCCCCGGCGCTAAACCGACTCGCTCACCGAGCTCATGTTGAAGTCCCGCACCCTGAGCGGCGGCATCTTGGCGAACGTGAAGTAGTCGCCCAGCTCCCGGGCCAGGGTGGAACCGGACTCGCCGATCTCGGTGGTCTGGGCCAGCATGTCCAGGGGGCTCATGTTGAAGCGGAAGTTGTTGACCGCCCCGGTCACCTTGCCGTCCTCCACCAGGAACACCCCGTCCCGGGTCAGCCCGGTCAGCAGGAGCGTCTGGGGGTCGACCTCCCGGATGTACCACAAGCAGGTGACCAGCAACCCCCGGCGGGTGGAAGCGATCATCTCCTCCAGGCTGGGTCCGGAGGCGGGGAAGATCAGGTTGTCGATGAACGGCTTGGGCTCCTGCCCCGAAACCTTGGCCCAGTGGCGGGTGGTTATCAGGCCGCTCAGCTCCCCCCGGGTGATCCAGTCGATACGGCTCGTGCCCATCCCGTTATCGAACACCGACGAGTAGCTGCTGGAAGAGGGGGCGACCACGAACGGGGACACCTCGAATCCGGGTTCGACCGGGTCGGAGTAGACCGAGACTCCCTCCGGCGCGACGGTTTCGCCCAGCCGGTTGCCGCCGCCCGCTCGGCTGAAGACGCTCCGCCCCTCGTCGGCGTCCCTCGCCGCACTGCTCCAGTACGCCTCCAGGATCAGGTCGGCCACACAGGACGGCTCCAGGAGCACTTCGTAGCGCCCGGCGGGCAGTGATATCGGGTTCTTCGACCACTCCAGGCGCTCGGCCAGCTTGCGCTCCATAGCGCTCAGGTCGACGTCGTCGAAGGTGGTGGTGACTACCCCGGCCCAGGCGGAGGTCTTGAAGTCCGGGGTCTTGGCGTTGATCTGGAACTTGCCCTCGGCGCCCGAGTGCCGGCGGCGGAGCCCCGTGGACGTGGCGAGGTAGGTGGTGCTCTGCTCGAACTCGGCGAACCCGAAGAGCAGGTAACCCCCCTCCCTCGCCCGGCCGAAAGCGGCGGCCAGGTCCGGTGCGAGCTTGGCGAACACCTCAATGCCGGTGGTCTCGGGGGGGTTGTCCCAGTCGGCCGGGACCCCGTCTTCCTCCAACAGCGGCATCAGGTCCTCGGCGGGCGGCTTTCCCGCGCAAGCCTTCTCCGACTCCCGGACGATTCCCTCCAGGCTCTCGTCGGGGAAGTAGCTGCGACCGACCGACCCCACCCGGCCGTCGATGACCGAGATCACCAGCAGCTCCTGCGAGTCGGTCACACCGTTGGTGGTGGTGGTGTTCAGCGCCCAGCGCAGGTTGGCGGAAGAGTGGTGCCAGGCGATGGCGATGCAGGAATCGGCCGTCGACAACGCCAGAACCCTCTCCAGGGTGTCCTGCAGAGCCACTCAGGCCCGCTCCTGGGCGGTGTTGAGCACGTTGACCTGCCGGAACAGGGCGACGGGAGCGCCGTGGCTTACCGGGGCAACCTGGCCCGGCTGACCCTTTCCGCAGTTGAAGGCGCCGCCGAGTTCGTAGGTCGAGGGCCCGCCGATGCCCGACATGCTGTTCCAGAACTCGGTGGTGGTGGCTTGATAGGCGACATCTTTGAGCTGCCCGTCAAGCCGCCCGTTGCGGATCCGCCAGAACTGCTGGCCGGTGAACTGGAAGTTGTAGCGCTGCATATCGATGCTCCAGCTCTTGTCCCCGTAGACGTAAATCCCGTTCTCCACGCCCCCGATCAGGTCGTCCAGGTCCAGGTCGGCGGATCCCGGCTGCAAGGAGACGTTGGGCATCCGCTGTAGGGGAGCGTGCGAGGCCGAGTCGGCGAACGCACAACCGTTGGACCGGCCGAAGCCCTGCTTGAGTGCCATCTGGCGGTCCAGCTGGTAGCCCACCAGGACGCCGTCCCGGATCAAGTCCCAGGTTTGCCCCTCCACCCCCTCGTCGTCGTAGCCCACCGTCGCCAGCCCGTGCTCCACCGTGCGGTCCCCGGTGACGTGCATGAAGGGGGCGCCGTACCGGAGCTTGTTCAGCTTGTCCAGGGTGGCGAAGGAGGTCCCGGCGTATGCCGCCTCGTACCCCAACGCCCGGTCCAGTTCGGTGGCGTGGCCGATGGATTCGTGGATGGTCAGCCACAGGTTGGAGGGGTGGATCACCAGGT
>JAJCYE010000064.1 GCA_029263075.1 Actinomycetes bacterium | reverse complement strand
CCAACGATCCGACGACCACGGTGGAGTTCAGTCTGCCCGAACTACCCGAGGGTACCTACGGGATCACGTGGCAGTCGATCGGCGGGGACGGCCACCGTGCCGCGGGTGAAGTTGTCTTCGGCGTGGGCGGCGTCTCTCAGGAACAGGTGGAGTCGGCCGAGTTCCGCGCAGTTTCGCTCAGGGACCGCCTGACCGACGGGGCCGGGGCCACCGGGCGGTTCTTGTGGTATTTGGGCCTAAGTCTGGCCGTCGGCGCACTCTTCGTGTTGTTCTGGATGGCCGGCGAGCCCGAGTCCTGGTCGAGCGCGGGCCGGTCGTTGTGGCAGCTTTCCCGAAAGTGGGTGGGCCGCGGCCTGATGATCGGCTTCGTAGGCGCCGCCCTGCGCCTGTTCGCCACCCTGACCACCCTGGGAGCGTCCTTCGAATCGGGCACCACCGCCGACCGGCTGGGCCGGGCTCTCAGTTCCGGCGGAACCATGTTTGTGGTGCTGGTGCTGGTCTTTCTCGCATTTGCCGTGCGCTTCTCCGACGGCATCTCGACCGCACCGTTCCTCGGGCGGGACGACACCCGGTGGCGCAAGATCGCGGCATCGGTGGTTCTGGCAGTGCTGGCAGGCTCAGTGGGGGGCCACCTCGCCGTCAACCGGTCCCCCGAGATCGCGGTTGCGGTGAGTTCGGCCCATCTGCTGGCCGCCGCTTTGTGGATCGGGCCTCTCTGCCTGGTCGCCCTGTGGCTGGCGTCATCCCAAAAATCCGAACTGCCCGCCGGAGAGAGGTCCGCTCTGCTTGCGTCATTTTTTCCGAGGTTCGCCAGGGCCGCCGGATGGAGCCTGCTGGTGTTGGTTGTCAGCGGGGCCGAAGCCCTGTGGGCCAACGTCGGAACCAACCTGCTGGACAACGGTTACGGAGTGGCACTGACGCTGAAGATCCTGCTGCTCCTGGCGGTCATCCTGCCCCTGGCGTGGGCGCACGACCGTCGGGTCAAAGAAGAGCCGGCCACCTTGAACGACCCCAAGTTCTCCAGGAGCGTGCGAATGGAACTGGCGGGACTGGCCACGGTTCTCGTCCTGGCTTCCTCGCTGGCAGTGTTGAACCCGACTGCCGGCTCCGGCGGAGCCTCCCCGGCACCCAAGGATGTGCTGTCGGCCCAGCCGGTTTCCGATGTCCAGGAGTGCGTTGATCTGGCCGTCGGCCAGCCGAACTGTTACCAGGACTACTTCTCGGCACTGATGAAGACCCGGGACGCCGGCGCCGCAGTGGCCGAGATCCTCAAACTCTCCGCTTCGGACCGCTACGTCTCCTCCCAGTGCCATCAGATCACCCACGACCTGGGCAGGGAGGCGGCCGGGTATTACAAGACGTTGGGCAAGGCGCTCTCGTTCGAAGCCTCAGCCTGCTGGTCCGGTTATTACCACGGGGTGGTCGAGCAGTTGATGTCGGAATTCAGCGACGAAGAACTGCTCACGAAGGTCCCTACATTCTGCGAAGAGCCGGCCGAAAACCGGTATTCGTTCGTCCACTACAACTGCGTCCACGGGGTGGGTCATGGGATCATGCTCCGTTTTGACGCCGACCTGTTCGCGTCGATCCCCTACTGCGAGAAGATGACCGACCCCTGGGAACTGAGTTCGTGCGTCTCCGGGGCCTTTATGCAAAATGTCGTGTCGGCGCAGGAGGGCCACAGCGGCGCTACCTTCAAAACCGGCGACCTGGTGTACCCCTGCAACGCCGTGGGCCCCGAGTACCGCGACGAGTGTTTCGGCATGCAGACTTCCTACATCCTCTGGCAATCCAACCAGGACCTGACCAAGGGGTTCCAGATATGCGACACGGTGGAGACCGAGTTCGCCGACGACTGCTACCAGAGCATGGGACGCGACATCAGCGGCAACTCCCTGCTTGACTCCGCCAAGGTCGTTGAGGGCTGCAACCTGGGGGGCGCCGCGCTTCGTGAGCACTGCATCGTCGGGGCTTCCCTGAATGCGGTGTTCAACGATCACAATCCGGACAAAGCCACCGAACTTTGCGGAATGGTCGACGAGGCGTATCAACCGGCCTGCCTGAAAGCCAGGGATCGGGCGGCCGCATCCTTTTAGATCAGCAATGATTCTTGCCAGCTAGAAGGAATGTGGTGTACTAACTTCAATGGTTTCGGAACGAATGAACAGGCTGAGGTACCGCTGGAACACTCGCCGCTACGAGATGCGGCGGGGAAATGCCCTCAGAGTGGCTCGACTGCGCTACCGCCTGGACAATATGGCGGCGGGACGCTTCTTAAGGGTCGGCCTATTGGTCCTGCTCGGCTCGCTGCCGTTCATCCTGTACTTCGCATTCCAACCCGGCCGGCCCACCGCAGTGGAGGATCCGGTCAGCACCATTAGCCGGGCCGACCCGCCCCAGGCACCTTTGGTGTTCCCCGTTGAGACGCCCACCCCATCCCCGGAGCCTTCCGAGACCCCAAGCCCAACCCCCAGCCCGGAGGCATCGCCTACTCCGTCTCCCACGCCCAACAAACCCCAGTGCTCCAACGGCAAGGACGATGACCGGGACGGGCGCACCGACTTCCCGGCAGATAAGGGTTGTTTGTCCCGCACCGACAGGAGTGAGTCCCCGGATCCCAGCCCGCCGCCTCCACCTCCACCTCCGCCGCCAAACCCGGCGCCGGCCCCGGCTCCCCCACCACCCTCACCGGTGCCGACCACCCTACCGACCCCACCGGCCTGCAACGACGGACAGGACAACGACGACGACGGCCGCCCGGACTACCCGCTGGATCGCGGGTGTTCTTCGCCCCTGGACGACAACGAAAGCGGCGAGCCGCCACTACCGGGACCTCCCCCTCCTCCTCCTCCGCCTCCTTCACCGACGCCATCTCCGTCGGTGTCGCCGAGCCCGTCACCCACCCCGTCGGCGGACGCGGGCGAGTGACCCCATCGACGCTGCTCCCGGCACCTGTGAGTCAGCTGGCCTGATTTATTCTTCGGCGGTCATTCGCAGGCGGGCCGGTATAATTCGGTGGCTCCAGAGAACATTCCAGCAATCTTGAAAGGTCTCTTCTGGAACCCACCGACCACCCCGAGGCGGAACCCGACCCTCCCCAGGACCCCAGCACTGCCCTCGATCCTGATCGTGGAGAGCAGTTCATCTCCGCGCCGTCCGAGACGGAGCCCGAGGCAACTGAGGGGCCCCTGGGACCGGATGGTACGGCTCCCCTGGTTTGGGAATCGCCCGGCGAAGAACTAGGCACACCCCGCAACGCCCGGGGCAAAAGGGTCGCCCCACCGGCGCCGCCGCGTAAGGATCCCCGTTCCCGGACGAGGATGTTCGTCTACCTTCTGGTTGCGCTCATGCCGTTCGTAGCATTCGTTCTGCTCTTGCCGCGTGACGGCGAGGGTGGGGACGGAAACGAACAGCAATCGACTACCACGAACTCGGGGGGCGGGACGATCAACCTGGCGTTTCCTTTCGGCCTCGAGTCCCCGGTAGCCCCCTCGACTCTGCCCGACCCGGTAGCACTGCCTCCAGCCGCGCTGTCCGAAACCCAGTGTTCGGACGGGATCGACAACGACCGTGACGGCAAGATCGATCTGGCGGACTCAGGGTGCAGCTCGGCGGAAGACAACACCGAGTTGACCACCCCGCGCCCGACGGTTGCCCCGCCTCCTCCGCCCGAACCGAGTCCCGCACCCCCGTCCCCGGAGCCTTCGCCGGTCCCCACAGAACCGCCACCG
>JAJCYE010000063.1 GCA_029263075.1 Actinomycetes bacterium | reverse complement strand
GGTGTAGGTCACCGCAACCGTGTCGCCCTCCTCGAAGTTGCAAGTGGTGGCGTCACCGTCGTAGGAGACCAGGCGCACCGTGAGCGCTCCGGGGGCTCCCTTTTCGATGGAGGCTTCCTCCGGGGTGGGCGTGGCCTCTGAATCCCCCTCCTCGGCATCATCCGTCTCATCTGCCTCAGGGGTGGGAGACCCGTTCGGGGAGCCAGTGGGCGTCGGCGACGCCTCGGGGCGGGGGCCTTCTATGCTGGCTACCGTTTCCAGGATCCGGCCCTGCAATTGGAATGTGCCCAGAGGGGTTGGACTGGGGGACTCCTCCGCTTCGGTCGGAGTTTCTTCGGGCTCTGTGGGCTCCTCATCTCCAGCGCACGCCGGCAACAGCAAGAGCAACGCCACGCTGAGCGTGAGCGTCATCTTTCCCATCTTTCTCACAAGCACCTCCTAGCCCAATCGGGTCTGACCGTTTTGACGGATAGGTTGGTTAGCTTTGGCATATTGGATCTTAGCCCCGGGGAGCCGTTCGGTCGATAAAATATTCCGCCGACCCCGGGGGCTCATCACGCGTCCCGTCGGCCATGCGGCCGGCCACCGACCAGCCCGCCACCTGGGGGAACGCTGAAGCCACTTGCGATGTCGTTTGTTTCCCCGGCTGAGCGGTTACCCGGAACGACTGTTCCGGCACGCCCGGAGTTCTGAAGTAGGGTAAATGCATGTTCAGATACCTCACTGCGGGTGAGTCCCACGGCCCCGCGCTCAGTGTCATCGTCGACGGTATGCCCTCGGGCGTGCCCATTGAGACCAAGTTCATCGCCGACGAACTCGCCCGCCGCCGCCTCGGGTTCGGCCGCGGCCCCCGGATGAAGATCGAAAAGGACAACCTGGAGTTGCTCTCCGGGGTCCGCTTCGGCCTCAGCCTGGCCAGCCCGATCTCGCTTGTCATCCGCAACTCCGAGTGGTCCAAGTGGGAGCGGGTGATGTCGCCGGAGGGGCATCAGGCCGGCAACGTGTTGACCGAACCGCGCCCCGGGCACGCCGACCTGGTGGGCATGCAGAAGTACGGTTTTGAGGACGCCCGCAACGTCCTGGAGCGCTCCAGTGCCCGGGAGACCGCGGCCCGGGTGGGCGCGGGCGCGCTGGCCAAACTTTTCCTCGCTCAGGTCGGGGTCCGGGTCATCTCCCACGTGGTGTCGATAGGCGCCGCCGAGGCCCGCAGCGACCTGCGCCCCACCCCGGACGACCTGGAAGCCATCGATGCGTCGCAGGTCCGCTGTTTCGACCCTCGGGCTGAAGCCGCCATGATCGCCGAGATCGAGGCGGCCACCGAAGCCAGGGACTCGTTGGGCGGGGTTTTTGAGGTGGCGGCGTTCGGCGTCCCCATGGGGCTGGGATCCTACGTCCACTGGGACCGCAAGCTCGACGCCCGTCTGGCGCAGGCAGTCATGTCGATCCAGGCCATCAAGGGCGTGGAAATAGGCGACGGGTTCCTGAACGCCCACCTGCGCGGTTCGCAGGCCCACGATGAAATCTTTTACGAAGAAGGCCAATTCACCCGCACAACCGACCGGGCCGGGGGAACCGAGGGGGGCGTGTCCATGGGCGGAACCCTGCGCATACGGGCTGCTATGAAGCCCCTTTCCACCCTCAAGAAGCCACTCAGGACGGTGGACGTGAAGACCAAGCAGCAGGTCACCGCATTCAAGGAACGGACGGATACCTGCGCCGTCCCGGCCGCCGGGGTGGTCGGGGAGTCGATGGTTGCCCTGGTGCTGGCCGGCGAGATCCTGGAGAAGTTCGGTTCGGACCACCTGTCCGACATCCAGACCGCCATGGCGGCCTACCAGAAGCGGATCGATGCCCGCTGATCAGGCGTGGCCTGCAGAAGTACAGACTTGTAGTTCGCTGAATGTCCGCTGAACCCCACTCTCAAGCCAGTAAATTACCCACCATTGCTCTGATCGGCCCGATGGGCGCCGGTAAGACAGAGGTCGGGCGCCGCCTGGCGAAACGCCTGGGCAGGCCCCTGGTGGACACTGACGAACTGATAGTCGAAAGAGATGGGCGAAGCGTGAGCGAGATCTTCTCGGAGGAGTCGGAGGCGGGATTCCGCGCCAAAGAAGTTCAGGCGGTGAGTGACGCCGCGGCAACCCCGGGCGCGGTGATTTCCACCGGGGGCGGCGTGGTCTTGGACCCCCGCAATGTTGAGGCCCTGCGGGCGTCGGGCGAGGTGGTGTATCTGCGGGCGAGTGCTGCGGTGGCCGCGGCCCGCTTGGGCGAAGGTGAAGGCCGTCCGTTGTTGGAAGGCACGCCGCTGGGCGACCGCATCGCCCAGCTGATCCAAGATCGCCAACACCTTTACCGTAAGGCCGCTCACCACGAGGTGGACGCCGACGCCAGCCCGGACGACGTGGTGGACGCCCTGGTGGAGATCTGGGAGGCCGTCTGCGGCCCCCGGTTCGGGTTCTCGATCCGGGGCGACGGCAAGCCGTGAAATCGCTAAAGGTGGAGTTGGGCAGCCGGTCCTACGACATCGTGGTCGGATCGGACCTGGTCGACTCCGCGTCGGACTACCTGGCCGGCACGCCGGGCAAGATCGTGGTGGTTGCCGATGAGACCGTGGACGGTCTTTACGGCGCCCGACTGGTGAAGTCGCTGTCCCGGGTAGGCGAGGTGCACCGGGTTTTGGTCCCCTCCACGGAAACCGCCAAGTCCTGGAGCCAGGCCGGTGAGATCCTCGGCCGGCTGGCCGAACTGAAACTCCGCCGCAACGACCTGATAGTCACCTTCGGTGGGGGGGTGGCCTCGGACCTGGGGGGTTTTGTCGCCTCCGTTTATCAGCGGGGGGTGGCGTTGATCCACATCCCCACCACGTTGCTGGGACAGGTCGATGCTGCCATCGGGGGCAAGACCGGAGTCAACCTGCCGGCGGGTAAAAATCTGGCGGGCACCTTCTACCAGCCATCCAGGGTCCTTTGCGATGTCTCCGTCCTGCGGAGCCTGCCCTCCCGGCAGTTCCGCTCCGGAATGGCCGAGGTCATCAAGTACGGCCTCTGCTACGAACAACAGATCCTGGACACCGTTCAGACCCAGAAGGCGGCCATCCAGTCAAGCGACCCCGAAGTCATGGCGGATCTGGTCGCCCGCTGCGCCGGGATCAAGGCGCGGGTGGTGTCGGCAGACGAGAACGACAACTCCGGGCGCATCATCTTGAACTACGGCCACACCTTCGGCCACGCACTGGAGGCCGCCGGGGGCTACGAATTGTGGCTGCACGGCGAGGCCATCTCGCTGGGCATGATGTTTGCCGCCAACCTCGCCCGCTCGATGGGGCTGCTGGACGACGACGCGGTGGAGGTCCACAGGCGGGCCTTCGACAACGTCGGGCTGCCTGTGAAGGGTCAGTTCGACTCGAATGCGGTGGTCGGCGCCTGGTCGATCGACAAGAAGTTCCTGGACGGCCAGCGGTGGGTGCTGCTGGAGGGGCTGCAGAACCCGGTGGTCCGCTCCGACGTGGGCCCGCTCAACATCGAGGACGCTCTGCCTGCGGTCCGGCTGTCCTCGCCGACCAGGGGTGTCCGGTGACGATCTTTGTCCTGAACGGCCCGAACCTGAACCTGCTGGGGCAGCGGGAGCCGGACATCTACGGCTCGGCCACGCTCGAGCAGATCGAGACGATGTGCCGGGAGCGGGCCGGGGAACTGGGCCACGAGGTCGACTTCCGCCAGAGCAACGACGAGGGCAAGCTTGTCGACTGGATTCAGCAGGCCCGCACCGAGGCCCAGGGCATCGTGATCAACCCGGCCGCCCTAGGCCACTACTCAATTGCCATCCGGGACGCTATCGCCGCCTGCGACGTGCCGGTGGTTGAGGTCCACATCTCCAACATCTGGGCCCGGGAGGAGTTCCGGCAGACGTCGGTGATCTCGGCGGTGGTGGTTGGAGTGATCTCCGGCCTTGGCACCTGGGGCTACGTCGGCGCAATAGAGGCCCTGGCGGGAATTCTGAAGGACCGCTAGGGGCGCTTTTTCGACGGCTTCGGTTTGAGAGACGCCGCGTACTCCAGGCTCTGCTCGAAATAGGGCGTCAGCCGGGCGGTATCGGCCAGGAGGCCATCTGGCACCGCCACGTACTCCTTCATCACCGCCCCGTGTTGTTCGACCAACGCGGTGTTGAAGGCCTCGATGAATGTCGTCCGGGCGGCCGGAGGAAGCCGTAGCGCCAGGGTTCCCTGCGGGGTCAAGAAGCTGAACATGTTCCCGTTGACCGATGTGTAGGGCATGGTCTTGCCCTTGCGTGCAACTTGAGGAAAACCCGCGACCAGCCGTTCGTAGAGATCCAGATTGTCGGGCACAACCATTTACCCGGCTGGTGAGGTCCTCTTTGCTTGCATCTGCTCCAGGGTGGGCATCTTGATGTTGCGTGCCAGGCCCAGGACCTTGAGGGTCGAGATGAACCAGGCGCTCGGGTCGAACTGGAACTTGCCCAGGCCGTGCTTGTAGCTGGTGGGGAAGGCGTGGTGGCTGTTGTGCCAGCCTTCGCCGAAGCTCAGCAGCGCCATCATCCAGTTGTTGGTGCTCTCGTCCTTGCTCTTGAACGGGCGCTTCCCGTAGAAGTGGCAGATGGAGTTAATGCTCCAGGTGATGTGGTGGAGGAAGAAGATGCGGGCCAGTCCACCCCACAGAAGTGCGGTTAGGCCGCCGGTCCAGGTCCGGGTGATGGCCAGACCGATCAGACCGGGAAGGACTATAGAAACCGTTGCCCACAGCGGGAATGCCCGGCTGACGCTGAGGATCGCCTTGTCGGCGATCAAGTCGGGGGCAAACTTTTTGATGTTGGTCTTCTCCGGGCTGAAGAACCAACCGGTGTGGGCGTGCCACAGGCCGGTGATGATGCCCTTGACGCCCTCTGCCTCCGCCAGGTGGGGCGAGTGGGGGTCCCCCGGCTTGTCGGCGTAAGCGTGGTGGCGACGGTGATCGGCCACCCAACTGACTACCGCTCCCTGGATGGCCATGGAGCCGGCGATGGCCAGTGCCAGCTTGATGGGTTTGACCGTCTCGAAGCTGCGGTGGGTGAGCATGCGGTGGAAACCAACGGTGATGCCCATGCCCGTGATGACGTAGAAGATGAAGAACAGCGAGAGGTCCAGTGCTTTAACGCCGTGGTTCCAAAGAAGGGGGATACCGATAGCGGCTCCGGCAAATGGGAGGATCGTGACCAGCAAGGTCAGCCGGCGTTCGATCTTCAGGGTTCGCCCGGTATGCCGTTCGGTGATCGGCTTGAGGGACGATTTGGGTGGTGCCGGGGAGATTACCTGCGACATAAAGCACTTCCTCTCAGTGCGAGGTAAGGGATACAACTTACGCTTCCGTAACCTACGATACAGTAAGTGTTCGGTGAAAGACCCCGATTTGGATTGCAATTGGGCGAATACCGCGCAAATTTAACGCGATCCTCATGGAACCGGGGACGGAGCGGCCCCGCCCGGTAGATGTAAGACTGGTTGCCGGTGTTACACGGGCTTGGAGGTTGTTTGTGGGGGTAGCCGAAAGGCAGGAAAAGCTCCGCAGCCGTATGGCCGTCGAGGGCGTGGACGCAGTACTGGTGAGCAACCTCACCAACGTCCGATATCTCACAGAATTTGCCGGTTCCAACGGGTACGTATTCATCACCAAAGACGCCACCCGCTTCTTCACCGATGGCCGGTACGCGACCCAGGCCGCCGGGATGGTCAAGGGGGCCGAGGTCATCATCTCGCCGTCCCACGGCGCATTGGTTGAGGAACTCAATCGCCTCACCAAAACAAACAAGGTGGCCCGGGTCGGCTACGAGGCTACGCACGTCACCGTTGCCAGCCGGGGCGCCACATGGGAGCCGCCCCCCGGCCTGGACAAGGTCATGGGCTACTTCGAAGAAGCCGAGCTTGTGGCTACCCAAGGCTGGATCGAGGAGTTGCGCAAGGTCAAAGACTCCGATGAGATCGCCTCCATCCGGGCCGCCGCCCAGATGGGCGACGAGGGTTTCGCCTACATCCTCGACCGCATCAAACCGGGGGTCCGGGAGATCGACCTGGCGCTGGAACTGGAGTTCCACCTGCGGTCGATGGGATCCGAAGGCGTCTCGTTCGACCCAATCGTTGCAGCCGCGGAACGAAGCGCCCTCCCGCACGCCAGACCCAGTGAACGGGTGGTGGAGCGGGGCCGTTACCTGCTGTTGGATTTCGGCTGCGTGGTGAACGGCTACTGCTCGGACATGACCCGCACTGTGGTTATCGGGCCGGTGGACGATCGCCATCGGCAGGTCTACGAAACGGTCCTGGCATCCCAGATGGCGGGCATCGAAGCGGCCGGCCCGGGCGTCAGCGGCGGGGACGTCGATAAGGTGTCCCGCGGGGTCATCTCCAAGGCCGGTTACCCCGAGGCCTTCATGCACGGATTGGGGCATGGGGTAGGCTTGGATATACACGAGGCACCCAGCCTCAAGACCGGATTCGCAGATCAGTTGGCGCCCGGACACGTAATAACCATCGAGCCCGGCGCTTACTTCGAAGGGTGGGGCGGGGTCCGGGTAGAGGACCTGGCGGTAGTGACCGAGGACGGTTTAGAGGTCCTGTCGAAGGCCCCCAAGGACCTTATAGTTCTGTGACGACTTTTAGTTAGGATTTAGATGATTTCAACCAACGACATGCGGCCCGGCCAGACCCTGGAACTTGATGGCGAGCTGTACAGCATCGTTAAGTACGAACACCACAAACCCGGCAAAGGTGGCGCCATGGTGCGCACCAAGCTGAAGAGCATCAAGAACGGCGCGGTAGTGGACAGGACCTTCCGAGCCGACGAAAAGGTCAACCTTGCCCGGCTGGACAAGCGGGAGATGCAGTACCTGTACTCGGACGAGACCGGCTACATCTTCATGGACAACGAGACTTTCGATCAGATCACCATTGAGAAGGACTTCCTGGGCGATCTGGCCGGCTTCTTGAAAGAGGAGCAGATAGTGGTTGTGCAGATGTACCAGGGGACCCCCACCGGCGTTGACCTTCCTCCTACCGTGGAGCTTGTTGTCACTCAGACCGACCCGGGACTTCAGGGTGACCGCAGTTCGGCGGGCAACAAGCCGGCAGTTGTGGAAACCGGCGCCACCGTTATGGTGCCGCTGTTCCTGCAGCAGGGCGAGACCATTCGGGTGGACACTCGCACCGGGCAGTACGTCACGCGGGTTAAGTAACTTGCAACACAAAGGCTGAGGTGGCCAACCGCAGAGGTTCCCGAAAGCTGGCCCTTGATGTGCTGTACGAGCAGGAGATGCGCACCCTGCCAACCGGCGAAATTCTCCAGAGGTACTCAAAAAATCCCGGTTTTAACTTTGCCGCCGAACTGGTGCGGGGAGTTGCCGAGCACGCCACCGAACTGGACGAGATGATCTCCGCCCACGCCAAGGACTGGAGCATCGAACGAATGCCGGTTATCGACCGCAACCTGTTGCGTATGGCTCTGTTCGAGATGCTTTACCTGGACGAGGTGCCGGCCCCGGTGGCGATTAACGAGGCCGTGGAGCTGGCCAAGATCTACTCCACGGACGACTCAAGCCGGTTCGTGAATGGCCTTTTGGGCACGATATCGGCCGAGTTGGCCGCTCCGGGAGTCTGAGATCGGTTTTGATAACATGCCGGTCGGGGACTTTCCTTTGAAGTCCAAGCGAGGAGTGGCATGGCTCCGATGATCCCGAATCCGCAAAAGTGGTGACCTCTAAAGAGCGCGCCAAAGAGCGCAAATCCCACAGCGACTCCATGGTGACCGGCCACCTGCTGATCATTATCAGTATCGGGGTGGCCGTGGGGATCCTGATCCTCATCGGCGTGATCTTTTTCATCGGCATCAATCAGGTCGAACCCACCTCCCCGACCCTCGAGGAGTTGGGCGCGGTGGTGGGCAACGAGAATGCGGTAAAGACCTACCAGGAGTTGAGGCAGGAGAAGTTCGACTCCATCAGGGGCCTGATCCAGTTACTTGTGATCGCCTTGGCCGTCCCAATGTTGACGATAGTCCTGGGCTACTTCTCGGAGCGCCAGCCGAAGTCCGAGCGGGAACGCAGGCGGGACAAGGATCCCTCTGGGGACCTTTAGGCGCTTCAACGGCCCCTGTAGGGTGTAAGCTGGTCGGCAACGAAGCTGAGACTTCCCAGCAGCACCGCAACGCTTCGCTCAACCTTTAAGACTGGTCCAGAGAGGCCAGAAAGGAGAGCTTCAAACTGAGCTGCCACCATGTCGCCGCACCCACTTCCCGGGGCGGCTTTTCTTTTTGAGCCCTAACTCGGTCCCCAATCTCCCGGCAGGCGGCGCCGACGAAACCGGCCGGGCCTGGGTGGTGCTGGACGACCTGGACGTTAAGCGGGCCCTGGTTCGGATGGCCCATGAAATAGTCGAGAGCAACCGGGGCACCGGGGAACTGGTCCTGGTGGGCATCCACCGCCGGGGCGTGCCGCTGGCGCACCGGGTCGCCAAACGCATCGCGGAGATCGAAACCATCGCCCCGCCGGTGGGAGAGTTGGACATCTCGTTCTACCGGGACGACGTGGGCATCCGCAGCCCCCAGGAAATCTCCCCCACCGACTTCCCCTTCGACGTGACCGACAAAACCGTGGTCCTGGTGGACGACGTGTTGTACACCGGCCGCACGGTGCGGGCCGCCATCGATGCTCTCGTCGACTTCGGCCGGCCCCGCCTGGTGAAGCTTGCGGTCCTGGTCGACCGGGGACACCGAGAACTTCCCTTCCGGGCCGACTTCATCGGCAAGAACATCCCGACCTCCAAGATGCAAGAGGTGCGGGTCCATGTATTGGAGACCGACGGGGTCGACTCAGTCGTCGTCTACGACCCCCGAACATTGGGGGACGGCCAATGATGATGATCAAGCACCTGCTCTCCATCGATCAACTGAGCACCGACATGATCGATTTAGTCCTCAAAACAACCGACTCCTTCGGCGAGGTCGGCACCCGGACCATCAAGAAGGTCCCGGCTCTCAGGGGCCGCACGGTTTGTAATCTTTTCTTCGAACCCTCCACCCGGACCCGCCTCAGCTTTGAACTGGCCGCCAAACGTCTGTCCGCCGACGTCATCACCTTCACCGCGGACTCCAAGACCTCGGTTTCCAAGGGCGAGTCTTTCAAGGACACGGCTCTCACCCTCCAGGCGATGGGTCTCGACGCGATCGTCGTCCGCCACACCTCCGGTGGCTCGGCGAAACGGCTGTCGGAGTGGGTGGACGCGTCGGTGCTAAACGCCGGGGACGGTTCCAACGAGCACCCCACCCAGGCCCTGCTGGACCTCTACACCATCAAGCAGCGCTTCGGGCGCATCGAAGGCCTGCACATCGGGATCGTCGGCGACGTCTCGCACTCTCGGGTTGCTCGCTCCAATATCAAGGCGATGACCAAAATGGGGGCCCACGTCACCGTCATCGGGCCACCGACGCTGCTTCCGGTTACCGTAGGGTCCTGGGGAGTCGACGTCTCAACCGATCTGGACGCCGTATTGCCCAAGCTGGACATCGTCTACCTGCTGAGGGTTCAAAAGGAACGACAGGTGGATCAGTTTTTCCCCAGCCTGAGGGAATACTCGATGTTTTGGGGCCTGGACAACCGCCGGGTCGGTCTGATGAAACCGGAAGCGCTGATCATGCACCCGGGTCCGATCAACCGGGGGGTTGAGATTGCCGGGGACCTGCCCGAGATGGAGCGGTTCATCGTGGCCGACCAGGTCACCAACGGGATCGCCGTGCGGGCGGCACTGATGTACCTGATGCTGGGCGGCTCGCAGGAGCCACCCCCGACAGAGAAGGTTTAGATGGCAGAAATTTTGTTCAAAGGGGGCCGGCTGATCGACCCGGCCTCCGGCGTCGACACCACCTCGGACGTGCTGGTTTCCGGGGGACGGGTGATCGAGGTCGGCTCCAACCTGTCCTCCAACGGCGCCGAGACCATAGACATCTCGGGGGCGGTGATCTGCCCGGGGTTCATCGACCTCCACGTCCACCTGAGGGAACCCGGCCGGGAGGACGAGGAGACTGTAGCCACCGGATCTGCTGCCGCAGCCCGGGGAGGCTTCACCGCGGTGGGCGCCATGCCCAACACCGACCCGGTGTGCGACAACGCCGCGGTGGCGGACAAGGTGGCCGCCGCCGCCCGGTTGGCCGGCATGTGCGAGGTCATCCCGGCCGGAGCCCTGACCAAGGGCCTGGAAGGCAAATACATCACGCCGGTAGGGGAGATGGT
This sequence comes from Actinomycetes bacterium, assembly GCA_029263075.1. Classification (GTDB taxonomy): domain Bacteria; phylum Actinomycetota; class CADDZG01; order JAHWKV01; family JAHWKV01; genus JAJCYE01. The sequence goes on along the minus strand of JAJCYE010000063.1, from coordinate 3,411 downwards.
CACCTGTTCCGCCGGGGTCCGGATGTTCACCGACGACGGCAAGGGCGTGCAGGACTCCCGCATCCTGCGCCGGGCGATGGAGTACATAAAAGGTTTTGACGCCATCTGTGCCGAACACTGCGACGACGCGGCCCTCTCCGAGGGCGGCCAGATGCACGAGGGCTACTACTCGGACATGCTCGGCCTGAAGGGTATGCCGGCAGCGGCCGAGGACATAGCCCTGGCCCGTGATCTGGTCCTGGCCCGGCTGACCGGCGTCCGGTACCACGCCCTGCATGTGTCCACCAAGGGTTCGGTGGAGTTGATCCGGCAGGCCAAGGCCCAGGGCGTGCGGGTTACTGCAGAAGTGACCCCCCACCACCTGATCCTCACCGACTCCGAACTGCAGTCGTTCGACCCGGTGAACAAGGTCAACCCGCCGCTGAGGTCCAGTTCCGACGTGGAAGCCTGCCGGGTGGGCCTGGCAGACGGTACGCTTGATGCCATCGCCACCGACCACGCTCCGCACTCCCGGGAAGAGAAGGAGTCGGAGTTTGAACTGGCGCCTCCGGGCATGGTCGGCCTGGAAACCGCGCTGGCGCTGATGATTACCGAGATAGTCGATCCGGGGATATTGACGCTGGCCGAGTTGGTGCGCCGCTTGACCAGCGTGCCCGCCGGGATCCTGCGCCTGGCCGGGCAGGGTGGTCCGGTGGCAGAAGGCGGCGTCGCCAACCTGACGGTTTTTGACCCGGCGGCTGAGTGGCTTATCGACCCGGAGACCTTCGTTTCGAAGAGCCGGAACACGCCCTTCAAGGGCCGGACAGTCAGGGGGAGAGTCCTGCATACCGTTTTTGGAGGCAACCTGGTGGTGCGCAATGGGGAAATCTCTCCCGATTATCACGCCGCCCTCTCAGTCGGTACCTCCCTGGGTGCCCAACAGTGAGCCGTCCGGCACTGCTGGTGCTGGAGGACGGCGAAACTTTCGCCGGGGAGTCCCTGGGGGCCGAGACCGACGCGCTTGGCGAGGTCGTGTTCAACACCGGCATGACCGGTTACCAGGAGGTCCTTACCGACCCCTCGTACCAGGGCCAGATCGTGGTTATGACCTATCCGCACATAGGCAACTACGGGGTCAACGACGAAGACCCGGAGTCCAAGGCGCCGTGGCTGCGGGGTTTTGTCATCCGCAACCTGCCCGCCGCCTACTCCAACTACCGGGCAACCGGGGGCCTGCAGGACTACCTCACGGACAACGGTATTGCTGGAATCACCGAGGTGGACACCCGCCGGCTCACCAGGCACCTGCGGGACAAAGGCGCCATGCGCGGCGTAATTTCCACCACCGAACTGGATCCCGCCGCCCTTGCTTCCCGGGCGAAGCAGTCGCCCCGTATCGGCGACGAGGACCTGGTCGGCACCGTGACCAGCGGCGCCCCCTACGTGTGGCCGGCCGAAGGCAAAACGAAGTACAAGGTGGCCTCGTTCGATTTCGGGATCAAGCACAACATCCTTCGTGGGCTTGCGGGTCTCGGGTGCGAGGTGACCGTCTACCCGGCCCGCACCACCGCGGCCGACATCGTCGGCGACAATCCCGACGGCATCTTCATCTCCAACGGTCCCGGGGACCCCGAAGAGGTTCCCTACGGGATCGAGGCCGTTGAGGGCCTGCTCGGACGGGTGCCGGTTTTCGGTATCTGCCTGGGCCACCAACTGCTGGCGCTGGCCGCCGGTTTCGACACCTACAAGCTTCCCTTCGGGCACCACGGTGTGAACCATCCGGTGGCCCGATTGGAAGACGGCCGGATTGAGATAACCACCCAGAATCACAACTTCGCGGTGGTGGAGTCTGCGTTCGGCTACGATCCAAGCACGGGGCGAGCCCCGGCAGGGTTGGTCGGCCAGACGCCGCACGGGCGAGCCGAGCTCACACACCTCAACCTCAACGACAACACGGTGGAGGGATTCCGGCTGTTGGACGAGCCGGCCTTCAGCGTTCAGTACCACCCGGAAGCGGGCCCCGGCCCGCATGACTCCCGGTATCTGTTCGATCAGTTCCTAGAGATGATGAGAGTGAGGTGAAACATGGGTAGAGGCGACCGTCCCAAAGTCAGGTGGAAGAAGAAGCGCCAGGACAAAAAGAAGCTCAGGGACAAGGCAAAGTCCGTGGCAAAGGGTCAAGAACGAAAGAAAGCGTAGGTAACAAAAACATTGCCGAAGCGTACGGATATCGAATCGATTCTCATCGTAGGTTCCGGCCCGATTGTTATCGGGCAGGCCTGCGAATTCGACTATTCCGGCACCCAGGCCTGCAAGGTGCTCCGGGAAGAGGGGATCAAGGTGATCCTGCTCAATTCCAACCCAGCGACGATCATGACCGACCCCGAACTGACCGATCGGACCTACATCGAGCCGATCACGGTTGAGGTGCTGGAGAAGATCATCGCCAAGGAACGGCCGGATGCCGTCCTCCCGACCCTGGGAGGGCAGACGGCCCTCAACGTTTGTGTTGCGGCGTTCGAAGCCGGCATCTTCGCGCAGTACGGTGCGGAGTTGATCGGGGCCAGCGTCGACTCCATCCGTATGGCCGAAGACCGCTTGCTGTTCCGGGAGGCCATGCTTTCGATCGGCATGGACCTCCCGCGCTCGGTACACGCCTACTCCCTGGAGGAGGCGGTTTCGGCGACCGAACAGATCGGCTTGCCGGTGGTCGTCCGCGCCTCCTTTACCCTGGGCGGCGGCGGTTCAGGCATCGCCCAGACGATGGAGCAAATGAAGGCCATCGCGGCCGAGGGCCTCAAGTTGTCCCGCATCGGAGAGGTGCTCATTGAAGAATCGATCGCCGGGTGGAAGGAATTTGAGCTTGAGGTGATGCGCGACCACAAGGACAACTTCGTGGTGGTCTGCTCCATCGAGAACATCGACCCCATGGGGGTCCACACCGGCGACTCGATCACGGTGGCCCCCGCCCAGACCCTCACCGACCGTGAATACCAACAGATGAGGGACTCCGCCAAGGCGATCATGGCCAAAATCGGCGTCTCCACGGGTGGCAGCAACGTGCAGTTCGCCGTTGACCCCGCCACCGGTCGGCAGGTGGTCATTGAGATGAACCCGCGGGTCTCCAGGTCCTCGGCGCTCGCTTCCAAGGCGACCGGGTTCCCCATCGCCAAGATCGCCGCCAAGCTGGCCATCGGGTACACCCTTGATGAGATCCCCAACGACATAACTTTGAAGACCCCGGCCAGTTTTGAGCCGGCCATCGACTATGTGGTGGTGAAGAACCCCCGCTGGAACTTCGAGAAGTTCCCCGGCTCGGACCCGGTGTTGGGGACCATGATGAAGTCGGTTGGGGAGTCCATGTCCATCGGGCGGACCTTCCCGGAGGCGCTGCAGAAGGCCATCCGGTCGCTGGAAACCGGCCGGCACGGG
>JAJCYE010000062.1 GCA_029263075.1 Actinomycetes bacterium | reverse complement strand
TTCGGCGTTGTAGGTGACGTCGACCCGGTCGCTGATCTCAAGACCGGAGTCCTTCCGCAGTTGCTGGATGTGCCTCACAACGTCGCGCGCCAGGCCCTCTTTCCGCAGTTCGTCGGTCAGCCTGGTGTCCAGAGCGATCTGGATCGCCCCTGCAGAACCGACGGCCCACCCGTCCGCCGTCACCGTTTGTACCGTGACGTCTTCGGGGGTCACCTCGAAGTCCCCCAAGGCAACCGTTACCCCCTCGCCCAGTTGCTGGGCAGTTTCGGCCGGTGCCTCCCTAACCAGGGCGGCAACCGCCTGAACCTGCTTGCCGTGTTTGGCGCCCAGGGTCCGGAAGTTCGGCTTCACCGTGTAGCTGGTCAGGTCGCCCAACGACGGCAGGACCGTCAACGTTTTGACATTCAGCTCCTCGGTGATCAGCGCCGATAGGGCCAACAGGGCCTCCCTCTCCTTCTGCGATGCTGCTCCAACCCGCAGTTCCGCCAGCGGCTGGCGCACCCGCTGCGACGCCTGCTCTCGCAGTGACCTCGCCGACGATGCCACCTGCTGCGCAACCCTCATCTGGTAGGAGAGCGTTTCGTCGATCAGGGTTTCGTCGGCGACCGGGTAGTCGCACAGGTGCACGCTTTCGGGGTCGCCCTCCAGGCGAAGGTTCCCGTAGACCCGCTCGGTTACGAACGGCACCACCGGTGCCAGTAGCTTGGTCAGCGTCGTCAGCACCTCGTAGAGCGTGTGATAGGCGGCCGCCTTGTCCTCGACGTTGCTCCCCGCGGGGTCCCAGAACCGCTGGCGGTTACGGCGGATGTACCAGTTGGACACCTGATCGATGAACTCCTCCGCCTTCCGTACGAAGGGGAAGACCAGATAGTCCCGGAACTGGTTGTTGGCCGACCTGACCAGGAGTTGGAGGTCGGACAGGATCCAGCGGTCGATCTCCGGCCGGTCTGCTACCGGGACCGCGGGGGCGGTAGCGGGGTCGAAGCCGTCGAGGATCGCGTAATTCACGAAGAACAGGTAGGAGTTCCACAACGTGCCGAACACCTTGCGCTCCACCTGCTCGCCGATCCCGAAGCCGAAGTTCAGGTTTTGCGTTGGATTGTGGCGGGCGTAGATCCAGCGCATGACGTCGGCGCTCATCTTGTCGGCCGCCAGGTCGAACTCGATTGAGTTGCCCTTGGAGTAGTGCATCTCCTCGCCCTTTTCGTCGCGGACGCTGGCGTACCCCAGCAGCGTTTTGAAGGGCGGGACGTCTTCCATCATGGTGCTCATGGTCAGCAGCGCGTAGAACCAGTTGCGGAACTGGCCGGGGAAACTTTCGGTGACGAAGTCGACCGGGACCCAATCGGCCCAGCGATCCCGGTCGGTGTTGTAGCCGACGGTCGAGTAGGGGACGATGCCCGCGTCGAGCCACGGGTTCCCAACGTCGAGGATCCGGGAGGCGGTGCCCCCGCACTTGGCGCAGCCGACTTTGACCTTGTCGACGTGGGGGCGATGCGGCGTGTTCGGGTTCTGTGGATCTCCCTCGAACTCCTCCCAGCCCTCCACCGCCCGGGCTTTCAGCTCCTCGCGGCCCCCGATGACGTCAAACCATCCGCAAGTACGGTCGTCGCAGGTGAAAATCGGCAACGCCAAGCCCCAGTAGCGCTTCTTGGAGATCATCCAGTCGCCCATATTGCCCAGCCAGTCCAGCTCCAGGTCTTCTCCGTACTCGGGGATCCAGCGGGCTTTGCGGACGTTGGCCTTGATTTCGTCCCGCCAACTCATATCGATGTACCACTCGTCGACCGCCCGGAACAACAGGGCGGTGCCGCAGCGCCAGCAGTGGGGGTAGTCGTGTTGGTAGCGCTCTTTTTTGAACAGGACACCTTTGGTCTTTAGGCCGGCGATGACGTCGTCGGCCACCTCGGACGCCTTGCGGCCGGACAAAAAGGTGAACCCATCGAAGTAGACGCCCGACTCGTCGATGGGCATGACGATGGGCAGTCCTTCCTTCTTGCCCAGGTCGAAGTCCTCCTTGCCGCAGCCGGGGGCAATGTGGACGATGCCGGTGCCCTCGGTGTCGGCGACCTCATCCCAGGCGACTACCCGGTGGGCCTCGACCGCTTTGGCGGCGGCGGGGATCTCATCGAACGGGCCGTCGTAGCGCAGGCCGACCAGTTGTGAGCCTGGAGTTTCGGCCTCTACGGAAGCTTGTTTGCCCAGCTTGGCGATGCTGCCTTTGGACACCCAGACCAGGTCGTCGCCCACCCTCACCTTGGCGTACGTGAGGTCCGGGTTGACCGCGGCGGCAACGTTGGCCGGCAGGGTCCAGGGGGTGGTGGTCCAGATGAGCAGCGACTCCGAGGGGCGATCCCGAAGCGGAAAACGAACGTAGACGGCGGTGTCGGTGACCACCTTGTAGCCCTCTTTTCGCTCCTGCTCGGAGATGCCGGTCCCGCATCGGGGGCACCAGGGCATGGCGTCGAGGTCCTTGTAGATCAGCCCCCGCTCGTGGCACTTCTTCAGGAAGTGCCAGATGGTGTAGTTGTTCTCGTCGGACATGGTGAAGTAAGAGTTGGGCCAGTCGCTCCACATGCCCAGACGGATCGATTGTTTGGTCTGGATGGCCGAGTACTTCCACACGCGTTCTTTGCAGCGCTTGATGAACTCCTCTATGCCGTACGCCTCGATGTCTCGTTTCGAGGTGAATCCGAGGTCCCGCTCCACCTGGACCTCCACCCAGAGCCCCTGGCAGTCGAAGCCCTGCTGCCAGCGCAGTTCGTGGCCGGCCATGGCGAAGTAGCGCTGAAAGGCGTCCTTGTAGGTTCGGCCCCAGGCGTGATGTACGCCCATAAAGCCGTTGGCGGTGATGGGGCCGTCCAGGAAAGACCACCTGGGTTTGCCGGCGTTTTTGGCGCGGAGCTTTTCGAACGCCTGGGACTTCTCCCAGAATTCGAGAACGTCGTGCTCTCCGGCGACCAGATCGGACCGGGTTGGGACCTGTTTGAACACGTGCGCCTTTCTAAGCGGCTTCGGGGGCTTACCCGAGATTACTAAACATGCGCCGGGACCGACCGAAACCTCCGGTGGAGCGCGCGGGAAAGCGTAAGCCGAAGGACGTGTTTGGCTGCGGCTGCTGGGTCTTGAGGTTCGCCTGACCGTGCCCCGGAACCTCTGCCTGGGGCGGGCGGTCCGACCCGGTCGCACGAGTTTGCCTTCCCGGCGAACGGCCCGAGGATTGACAACCGAGGTAATCGGGTATCGGCCAAAAACTTGCATTGACTCGTACCAGGGGAAGTGCTAATGTCCGCCGCTTCAGGGGTTCCAGGAAATATCCGACAAAGCGTATTCCTGGCCCCTTTTGCCTCCAGAGACTGGATCGAAATGTCTGAAGACACTCAGCTAAAACAAGCTACTCCGGCGCGCCGTGGAAAAGGCGCAAGTTCCACCGCGGACGCCGTCGTCTCCCTGTTCGACGCGAAAGCGCTCAAAGAGATCCAAAGAGCGCTCATGGGCCAGAAGGCAGAACTTCAGGACCAGCTCAACACCGAGGCCCAGGCCTTCAGTTCCAGCGAGTCGGAGATCGCCTCCGAGATCCGATCGGATGAAAATCCGGCCGAGGCAGGAAGTGCCACGTTCGAGCGGGAGAAACACCTGTCGATCGCCAACAACGTGCAGGATCTCCTGGACAAAAACGCCAAGGCTCTGAACAAAATCGCCCGGGGTTCCTATGGAATATGTGAAGTTTGCGGCAAACCGATCTCGGCCGAACGGCTGATGGCTTTGCCTCATGCTCTAATGTGCATTGAATGCAAGAAGGCCGAGGAGCGCAGGTAGCGCCGCCGCAAACCACGCGGACAAAACTGGGTTTGATTGGGTTCGCCCTCGCCGTCGTGGTGGTAGATCAGACGAGCAAGGCGTGGGCGGTGTCCGCGCTGAGCGGCGGCCGGCGGATCCCGATAATAGGCGAGATCTTCGACCTCAGGCTGGTCCTCAACCCTGGGAGCGCGTTCGGTCTTTTCCCGGGCTCCACCTCCTTTATCGCCCTTGCCAGTGCGGCAATTACCGTGGCGGTTACGGTCTGGGCGTTTCGCGACCCGGCGGTTCCGGCAATCCTGGGACTTGTCATCGGCGGGGGAGCCGGGAACCTGATCGACAGGGCGGTGCGGGCCCCCGGTTTCGGCCGAGGGCACGTTGTGGACTTTATTTACCTCTCGTTCTGGCCCACCTTCAACTTTGCCGACGCGGCCATCTGCGTCGGGGTGGGCCTGATGCTTTTGGGAGCAATCAGAGAGGAACGCTTATGAGTACCGTCCTGCAGGTCGACGAGGACGCGGCCGGAGCCCGGCTCGACGTTTGGTTGTCCGAGGCAGCCGCCAGGGGCCGGACCGAAGTCCAGCGGCTTATTGCTCAGGGGCTGGTGTTGGTAGACGGAGAGCCGGCCGCCAAGTCCTACCGTCTGGCCGCCGGGCAGTCGGTGGAGGTCACCGAACCGGAGAAGGTCACCGAGCACGCCGAACTGCCGGAGATCCCGGTGCGCTACGAGGACGACGATATGGCCGTGGTTTCCAAGCCCGCCGGCCTGGTGGTCCACCCGGCGGCGGGGACCAGGGGGCCGACCATGGTCGATGCCCTGAGGCCGGTAATGGCGTTGGCGCCGGCGGCGGGCGAACACCGTCCGGGTGTGGTGCACCGATTGGACAAGGGCACCTCCGGGTTGTTGCTTGTCGCCAAGACCGATGAGGCCTATCACGGGCTGATCCGGGACATGAAGGCCCGCCGGATCCACCGCACCTACCTGGCACTGGTTCACGGATCTTTGTCGCTGCCGACGGGTCGGATTGAAGCGTCGGTGGGTCGTTCCTCCAAGAACCCCACGGCAATGGCGGTTCGCCCCGACGGGAAGCCCTCGATAACCGAGTTCGAGGTGCTGGAAGCCTTCCGGGAGGTCAGCTACCTGCAGGTGGAGCTTTTGACCGGGCGGACCCACCAGATCCGGGTCCACTTTGCCCACATCAACCACCCGGTCGTCGGGGACACCACCTACGGTGGGGGCGCGGAACATTTGGCCGAGGGCCTGGGCCTTACCCGGCCCTTCCTGCACGCCGCCGTACTTCGCTTCAACCACCCGCTCACCGGTGCCCCGATGCGGGTGGCAGAACCGCTGGCGGCGGATCTGGAAGAGGCGTTGGAGAGGGCCCGCGGGAGATCGTCGGCGGAATGACCAACGAGTCGGCGGAGGCGGGGGCCGAAGCGCACGAATCAATCGAAGATGCGCCGGAGCAGGAGGCGCTGGCCCGCTTATTGTCGGCGGTGAAGCGCAGGCCCGCGCTCTCAATCTTCCTGTTCGGGCTCCTGCTGTTCACCGGCGGTCTGGCGAGTGTGGTCAGCAACCAGATAGGTAATTCGGCGCGGACCCTTCCCGAGCAGTTGAAAGTCACTCCGGCGGCCCGGGCATCCCCCAAAGACCGGGTGGGACCGGCCTTCGGTGAAGCGGTGGATCCCTACATCGTGAAGAAGAAGTCGACGCTAACCGAGCGTGCGAAGTCCGACCCCAAAGGTCCCACGCTGGCGTTGGTGGTGTTCAACCAGTACCGCACCGGCGCCGAGACCGAAGTCTTCCTGAAGGCCCGAGGCCTGGAGCCTCTGACCGCCCAGGTCCGGGTCTCGGTGCCCGGCTCTAAGCCTGAGGAGGTGTCGCTGGAGAGTAAAACCCTGGCGGACGCCTCCGGGGGCATCAGGGACTCGCTTAAGCAGGAGTTGGACGCCCTAGAGGACCTGGCGGCCCGGACTACGGACCCCGGGTTCCGGGAGGTCTACAGCAGGGATGCCCGGCTTTACGAGGAGACGCTGGGCAAACTGGCCCCGGACCCGGCCACGATATTCGCCGTTGTGGTCCGGTCCACCCATGCCAGTCTGGCCAGCACGGCGAAAGCTACGGAGGTGCGCTTCGTGGATCTCCCCGACGACCAGACCGCCACCTTGGAGGACACCACGTTTGCCGGGGTGATCCCCGAGGACACCGAGACCGCGACCTTCGCTGTTCGGTAGAGCCCGGATCGGCTTTACAGTTGATCTGCAGGTTCAGTCGTCCAACGGAAGGAATTTGTGGCGCTCGTCTCGGTAACCGATCTGGTTAAGGAGTACCCCCTGGGGTCGGCGAGGGTCCCGGCATTGAAGGGGGTTTCGTTCTCGATCGAGGCGGGAACCCTGGTCTCGGTGGTCGGTCCTTCGGGTTCGGGCAAGTCCACCCTCCTGCACCTCATGGGTGGGCTCGACGCACCGACGAGCGGGTCGGTGGTAATCGACGGCAGCAATCTGGCCGAACTGGACGACCAGGCCCTGACCATCTTCCGGCGCCGCCGCCTGGGATTTATCTTCCAGTTCTTCAACCTGCTGCCGACCATGAAAGCTTGGGAAAACGTAGCCCTGCCCCGGCTGCTCGATGGGGAAAAGCTCAAGGATGTCCAGCCACGGGCGGTGGAACTCTTGGAGAAAGTCGGCCTCGGCGGCCGGATCGATCACAAACCATCGCAACTCTCGGGTGGTGAGATGCAGCGGGTGGCCGTGGCCCGTGCCCTGGTGGCGGACCCGGTGTTGGTGCTGGCCGACGAACCGACGGGCAACCTGGACTCCACGTCCGGCAAGGCCGTCCTGGACCTGCTTCGGGGCATCGTCACCGACGAAGGCAGGACGGTGGTGATTGTGACCCACGACGAAAAGGCGGCCTCTCGGGCCGATCAGCAGGTTTCACTACGGGACGGCGTACTCGCCCGATGAACCTGTTCGGCCTGCTGAATCTAAGACGATTTTCCGAACACCGGGCCCGCACCGCCCTCTCCATTTCCGGCATAGCCATCGGATCGGCGCTGCTGGTAGCGGTGTTGGGCCTGCTCGGGTCCCTGACCGGCTCGGTGGAGGGGTTCATCCAGGACCTGGCCGGGGTTGCCGACCTGGAGATCTCCGCGGTTTCCAACGAGGGGCTGGACGAACGCATCTTCTTCGACGTGGAGCAGACGCCGGGAGTGGAGGCGGCGATCCCGATGGTGCGATCCCGGGCGTTGATCGAAAAGGAGCCGGTGGTGTTCCTGGGCGTCGACCAGCGGGCCGAAAAGCTGGGCACCGACCTGAGCGCAGGCGATCAAGAGACCCTGGAACGGCTGGCGGGGGAGCCGGGGATCCTGATAGGCCAGGGACTTGCAAACAGGACCGGGGCCGAGCGGGGCTCGACGGTCAACGTGTTCTCTACGGGCGGCGAAAAGCAGGTCCGGGTAGCAGGGATCATCGGCGGCGAAGCGGGGCAGTTTAACGACGGCTT
>JAJCYE010000061.1 GCA_029263075.1 Actinomycetes bacterium | reverse complement strand
CCCTCCGAAAAGAGCCGCCCCGCCGACGGGCGGCTCTTTTCGTGACTTCACGTGGTCGCCCTGAGGTAGTAACTGACCCCCGGCGGACCTGGGGAGCCCTAGGTGGCCTGGATCCCCAGGGTCAGGTTTGCCCGGTAGCCGTTGCCGGCTTCGGCTATCTGGACAGTGGAGCGGTCGCCGCCGCCTGAGAAGATGTTGTCCTTGCGGTTGGTGGTGTCTGCTTGGCCCCGGGCGGCGTAGGCGCCGTCCTCGAACACCGCCGATGAGATGTCGTCGGGGAAAAACAGCTGGCCGGTGTGGACCTGTCTTCCCCCAGTGCTGACCTTGACGTGGATGTGGACGGTGCGGCCCCGGTACCAGCCCGGGTAGATGGTTTCGAAACTTACCTTGCCGCCGGAGTCCGTCACCTGGATGCCCCTGAGGAAGGTTTCGTTGTTGCTCGAACCCCCTCCGCCGTTGTTCACGCCGGAGTACTGGCCTGAAGCGTCGGTGTGCCAGATGTCGACCGCTGCGTCCTTGATGGGCCGGCAATCGTTGTTCACGTCGACCACGGTCAGTTCTAGGGTCATGGGCGTGCCCGGTTTGCCTTCGGTGATGTCGCTGCGCACCTTGTTCAGGTCCAGGTAGAAGGGACCTTCGGTCATCTCGGGCGTCAGGAGGCAGTCGGCCGAGGCGCCGGCCGGCGTTCCCCCGGCGCCGGTGGTGGCGCCCGCACTCGTGCCTGGGTCGTCAGAGCCCCTCGAACAAGCCGCCGCCACGGCTCCCAGCGTGGCGCCCCCCAGGATCCTCAGGGCCCGGCGCCGGTTGACCGGCGCCGGACTTGAGGTGGACCGGTCATGGGGACGTTCAGTCAACTCACGCCTCCTTCTCGAAGTTCAGGGCGAACTCCAGCAGGCCGTCGTCCCCGGTCTGGGCTGGTCCGCCACTCGGGTTGTTGATGTTGTAGTCGGCGAAAACGATCGGGATGGACCCGGTGACCTGAATCGCTGCGCCGTTCCTCACGCCCCTGATGTCGAAGGTGACCTCTTTGGTGGTCCCGTGGATCGTAAGGTTCCCGGTGGCAACACTTTCGCCCACGGTCTGCTGGTCGTTGATGCCGCTTAGATCCAGGGGCCTGGTGAGTTCGAAGGTGGCGGTCGGGTAGGTGTCGACCTCCATGATCCGTCCCCTGAACTGGCCGTCCCGGCGCGACTCATCGCTGGTCACCGAAGCCATGTCGACCTCAAAGTTGCCCTCGGTGAGGGAGTTCCCGTCGATGGTGAAGCTCCCGGTGATCTCGTCGGTCCGGCCCACGGCCTCGTTTTGATTGCCGAACAGGGACTCAGTGACCCGGTACCCGACCTGGGAGCCCTCGGCGATGGCCCACGTTCCGGGAAGTGTTACGTCGGGGTCGACCGATGCCTCAACAACGGGCGTGGCGTCCAGGCGTTCCGGTGGGTCTTCCGCAATGAAATTGGTGTAGATGTACGAACCTACGAAACCCAACACCATCACCCCAACCGCGCCCATCAGCGCCCACTTGATCAGTCGTTTGCCTTTACCCGTTTCGCTCATTTGACCTCTCCCTTCGTTCTCGATTTTGTTCGGTAACAACAATTCCCGGCGTCGCCCCGGTGGTGCTCAATCCGGGGATTCCTGCAGACTCAGGGCGACGAAGAACCGGGCCCCCGCCCCCGGCTCGGTCTCCAGCCAGACCCGGCCGTCGTGCGCCTTGACGATTGCCGAGACGATCGACAGACCCAGGCCGGCGCCGCCGTCGCCCCGCGCCCTCCCTTCGTCGACCCGGAAGAAGCGGTCAAAGACCCGGGCTGCCTGCTCCGGCTCAAGGCCGGGGCCTTCGTCGGATACCTCCAGGACGGCCTCGGCACCTTGATTGGAGACCTTCACCCGGACCACCGTCGACTCGGGCGCGTGCTGCAGGGCGTTGGACACCAGGTTGGCGGCTACCTGGCGGAGGCGGGCCTCGTCTCCCGAAACCACCGCCCCGTCCCGGGACTCCAGCTCGATCGACCGGTCGGGCTGTGCCGCCCGGGCGTCGTTGACCGCGTCGGCGGCTACCGAAGCCAGGTCGACGGACCCCATCTGAAGCATCGGGTCTTGGTCCAGACGGGCCAGCAGCAGTAGCTCTTCAACGAGCTTTCCCATCCGGGCCGACTCATCCTCGATTCGCCGCATCGACTTGGCGAGGTCCTCCGGGTTGGAACCGGCCCCGCTACGGAATAGCTCGGCGTACCCCCTGATTGAGGTCAGGGGGGTCCGGAGTTCGTGCGAAGCGTCGGCAATAAACCGGCGCAGGCGGTTTTCGGATGCCCGCTGCTCCTCGAAAGCGGTTTCGATCCGCTCCATCATCTGGTTGAGGGCCCGGCCCAGTCTGCCGACCTCGGTGGAGGTGTCGTCCGGCTCCACCCGCCGGGACAGGTCACCGCCGGCGATGCCCGCCGCGGTGTGCTCAATGCGGGTCAGGGGGTGAAGACCCAGGCGCACCAGCCACAATGCGAGTAGCCCCGCCGCCACCAGTACAACCAGGGCAACCAGTGCTTCCACCCCGAGGAGCCGGGCGAGGGTGGCGTCGGCGTCGGCCCGGGAAAGGGCTACCACCATGGTCCCTCCGCCGCCCGAAGCCGGGAACGCCAGGACCCGGTAGCGAAATGATCCGCTGACCGACTCGGCGTCGAACAACAGCGGCTTGATGTCTCCGCCGTCCGAACCGGGAAGACCCTCCGGGAGGTCGGGGGGTGATGCTTCTTCACCCAGCTTGGATGCCGCGTAGCCGTCCACCTCGCCGTCGGTCCCCAGCCGGGCGATGTAAGAAGCGGGCAGGCTAGTCGCGCCGCTCGGGGGGTTCCGGGGGGTGCCTCGCCCCCCGGGAGACGGCCGTTCCTGGTTGCCGCCGAGCAACGCGGATTCGGAGTACTCGGCCACCTGCAGAAGTTGTTCGTCGATGCGTGCTTCCAGCGACCCCGCCAGGAGCAGGTAGGTGATGACGGTTGCCGCCAGCAGGCCGGTTGCCACCAGCGCCACGGTCGCCGCCGTCAGCCGGTTCCGCAACGAGATGCGGCTCAATCTCTGGGCAGCCGGAGGCAGTAGCCCACTCCCCGGATCGTCTGGATAAGCGGCGGTTGAAACCTGTCGATCTTTTTCCGCAGGTAGCTTATGTAGGTTTCAACGACGTTTGCATCGCCGCCGAAGTCGTACTGCCACACGTGGTCCAGGATCTGCGACTTCGACATCACCCGCCGCGCGTTGATAAGCAGGTACCTGAGAAGGGTGAACTCGGTGGGGGTGAGGTCGATCAGCGTGTTGGCCCGCCGGACCTCGTGGCTGTCTTCGTCCAATTCCAGATCGGAGAACCGCAGCACGCCGGCGCCGGCCTCTGGGACGCCACCGGCGCGGCGGAGAACGGTTCGCACCCGGGCCACCAACTCTTCCAGGCTGAAGGGCTTGGTGACGTAGTCGTCGGCGCCCATGGTCAGTCCCCGGACCTTGGATTCCGTCTCATCCCGGGCGGTCAGGAAGATTACGGGCGTCTTGATCCGGTCACCGGTCAGGCGGCGCTGCACCTCGAAGCCGTCGAAATCCGGCAGCATCACATCGAGCAGGATCAGGTGGGGGCGGAAATTTGCGGTTCCGGAGATCGCCTCGCGCCCGCTGGCGGCGGTTTGAACCTCAAATCCCTGGTACCTGAGGGCGGTGGCGATGAGATCGGTGATGTTCGGCTCATCGTCGACCACCAGTACCCGGGCGCTCTGTTCGTCGTTTCCCATGACTCCCCAATCTGAGCGTGTTTGGAAATTATCCGCCCCCAACCTGGGAGATTGCTGTGAGCGGGCTGGGCATTACCGCACGACGCCTGCCCCAAGGTATGCCAGGGCTCGGTCGAGCAGGCCCCGTAGGTGGATCGCATCCGATCCCAACGCTTCCACCAGCACCCCCGGTCCGGACAGGGGCAGGACTGCGGCCCCGGCGCCGAGCGACATGACGCCGGACCGGCCGCCCCCCCGGGCGGACGCCCGATCCCCGTTTGCCTCAGGTCCGGCAAGGTGAGGGCTTGGCTCCTGGGGGCCGCCAACCTGGGGGCCGCCAACCTGGGGGCCGGTCACCAGCAGCGAGCCTACGGCTCCGGCGTCACCCAGCACTGCGGGGCCGTCCCAGCCGGGCGCCCCGGCGCCTACCCTGAGTTCGTTGCGGAGCAGGGGAGCGCCCCCGAGAGTGACGTCGATCCGGCTGCGGACCCGGCCCGGTTCTTCGCCCCGGCGGCCGAGGATCAACTCGTCCCGCCAGACCACTGAGGCGCCGGGGTCCAGGGTGATCCGGTTGTGGATCCGGTGGTCGCAACCGCCGCCGGCGATTACCGGCTCGGGCAGCCACCACAAGCTCCCGCCCGCGCCGACGTGGGCCTGCACGGTGACGGTGGAGGGCAGACCGGTGTTCCCCGGCAGCGCCAGGGAGGCGGCCGCGCTGCGCACCACCAACCGGGCACCGGCCTCGACCTCGATCTCCAAAAGCAGGTCGTCGCCCCCCAGCGGCCCGGCCGCGGTGCCCACCAGGTAGACGCCGTCCGGCGTCTGGCGGACGGAAATGGGGGCGCTGGACCTTAAGCAGTTCAGGCGGGTGTGACCGTCGGTGAAGGTGGCGCCAATCCGGCTCCGGGACTTCAACCGCGGGTCGGGTTGGTCTTTGCCCAGGCGTTGAGCTCGGAGAGGATCCAGGCGGAAATCTCCCCGGCGCCGTCGGACTCCCGCAGCGAGCAGAAGATCATGGCACGGTCCCCGCGCTGGGCAACCGAGTCCCGCCGCATCACCTCCAGGTCCGCCCCGACCAGGGGTGCCAGATCCACCTTGTTGATAACCAGCAGATCGGCCGAGGTCACGCTGGGACCGCCTTTGCGGGGGACCTTATCCCCACCGGAGACGTCCAGCACGAAAATTTGCCGGTCCACCAGGCCGTGCGAGAAGGTGGCAGTCAGGTTGTCGCCGCCGCTTTCGAGCAGAACCAGATCAAGGGGCGCCAGTCGGGTCTCCAACTCCTCCACCGCCTCCAGGTTCTCGGAAATATCGTCCCGGATGGCGGTGTGCGGGCAGCACCCGGTCTGGACCGCGCTGATCCGCTCGTTGTCGAGGATGCCCTGCTTGCGGAGGAAGTCGGCGTCTTCGGTGGTGTAGATGTCGTTGGTAACCACCCCGATGTTCAGGCGGCCGGCAAGTTCCCGGCACAAGGCCGCCACCAGCGCGGTCTTGCCGCTACCGACCGGACCCCCGACGCCGACCCGCAACGCACAGGGCCGGGTCGTTTGGGGAACGGGCGGAGCGCCCGCCGGATCAGGAGGCAAAAAGCCGCATCTCCGACTCGGCGTGTTGTTGGGCGAACAGGTCGAGAAGTACCGACCCCGGGCAGGGGAGTTCGGCCGGCGGACCGTCCGATGCCCGTGCCCCCAAGTGCGCGGCGTCGTCCATGTCCGGGCCCATTTTGGCCAGCAACCGGTGTACCGACACCGGGTCGATGCCGAGGAGTCGCACCGCGGCGCTTGCCGGACCGGTTACCGCGTTGAAGACGGCCGCCCGGGCGGCCTCCAAAGGCTCCAGCCCGGCCGCCTCCGATGCGGCGCCGAGCGCCACCGGGTGGTGGGGTGAAGGATTCGAGACCGCCAGGCCCTCAAGCACCGACCCCGGCCACAGGGCCCGGGCCGTTCTGAGTAGCTGACGTCCCTGGCGGCGGCTCACCTCACGGAGTGCGGGCGACGGGGTCCGGGCGTCGGCCTCGGCGTCGAGTGCCGCCCACGGGTGCCTGAGCGTGCAGGCCGCGGCGGCCAACCCCGCCGACACCAGACCGGTGGTCGCCAGCCGGCCCAGCAAAAACTCTTCCAGGCTGCCGATGCCGGTGACCGCCCCGGTGGCGACGGCGGTTTCCACCCCTCCGGAGTGCGCGTGGCCGCCCGCCGGGAAACGGCCATCGGCCAACAGGAGCAGGTTCATGGAAGACATCTAGAACAGGAAATAACGCTGCGCCATGGGCAGTTCGGCGGCGGGCGCCGCCTCCACCGCCTCGCCGTCGATCCTCACGGTGAAGGTGTCGGGGTCCACCTCGATACGGGGCAGGGCGTCGTTGAGGGGCATGTCGGCCTTGGTTCGCTTGCGGACGTCGTTCACCGCCACCATCCTCCGGTTCAGGCCCAGCCGTTCCTCCAGCCCGTCGTCGATCGCCGCCCGGGCGACAAAAGCCACGCTGGTGCGGCCGGGGACCACGCCGTACGCACCGAACATCGGGCGGGGGAGAACCGGCTGGGGGGTGGGGATGGAGGCGTTGGCGTCGCCCATCGCCCCCCAGGCGATCATCCCTCCCTTGATCACCACGTGGGGGCGGACCCCGAAAAAGGCCGGGTCCCACAGGACTAGGTCGGCTAGCTTGCCGGTTTCCACCGATCCGATCTCGCTCTCAAGACCGTGGGCAACCGCCGGGCAGATCGTGTATTTGGCGACGTAACGGCGGGCCCGATGGTTGTCCGCCGCGCCGTCTCCGGGCAACGACCCCCGGCGCTGTTTCATGGTGTGCGCGGTCTGCCAGGTGCGAAGGATCACCTCGGCTACCCGGCCCATCGCCTGCGAGTCGGACCCGATCATTGAGATCGCCCCCATGTCGTGCAGGATGTCCTCGGCGGCGATTGTCGAAGGCCGGATCCGGCTTTCGGCGAACGCCAGGTCCTCGGGGACCCCGGGGTTCAGGTGGTGGCAGACCATCAACATGTCCAGGTGTTCGTCGATGGTGTTGACGGTGTGCGGGCGGGTGGGGTTGGTGGACGACGGCAAGAAGTTCGGCTGACCGGCCACGGTGATGATGTCGGGGGCGTGACCGCCACCGGCGCCTTCGGTGTGGTAGGCGTGGATGGAGCGTCCGCCGACTGCGGCGATGGTGTCCTCGACAAAACCCGCTTCGTTCAGGGTGTCGCTGTGAAGGGCCGCTTGCACGCCGGCTTCGTCGCACGCCTTCAGGCAGGCGTTGATGGCCGCCGGGGTGGAGCCCCAGTCCTCGTGGAGTTTCAGGCCGCTGGCTCCCGCCTTGAGCTGTTCCCTCATGGCGTCGAGCGAGGTGGTGTTGCCCTTGCCCAGCAGGGCGATGTTCACCGGCCACGGGTCCACAGCCTCCAGCATTCGGGCCAGGTGCCAGGCGCCGGGGGTGACCGTGGTGGCTTTGGTGCCTTCCGCCGGCCCGGTGCCCCCGCCGATAACCGTGGTGATGCCTGAGCCGAGGGCCTCGGTGAAAATTTGCGGGCAGATCAGGTGGACGTGGCAGTCGATGGCCCCCGCAGTAAGGATCCTGCCGTTGCCGGCGATGATCTCGGTTGAGGGTCCGATAACCAGGGCCGGGTCGACCCCGTCCATGGTGTCCGGGTTGCCCGCCTTACCGATACCGACAATGCGCCCGTCCCGAATGCCTACGTCGGCCTTGATGATCCCCCAGTGGTCCAGGATCACCGCCCCGGTGATCACCGTGTCCGGGGCGCCGCCCGCCCGGGTGAGGGTCGACTGGCCCATCGACTCCCGGATGACCTTGCCCCCTCCGAAAACCGCCTCGTCGCCGCCGGCGGCAAGGTCCTGCTCGATTTCTATAAGAAGGTTGGTGTCGGCCAGGCGGATCCGGTCCCCGGCCGTAGGGCCGTAGAGCAGGTTGTAGCGGCTGCGGTGCAATTCCACTAGGTGTCCAACTTCCCGGCGCACTCCCCGCGCAGGCCGGCGATGACCCGCCTGCCGCCGAACGGGACCAGCTCAACCAGCCGGTCGATGCCGGGCTCGAAGCGGACGGCGGTGCCCGCCGGGATGTTGAGCCGCTGCCCCCAGGCGGCCTTGCGGTCGAACTCCAGGGCCGGGTTGGCTTCGGCAAAGTGGTAGTGCGACCCGACCTGAACCGGCCGGTCGCCGGTGTTGGAGATACGGGCCATGGTCACCGGCCGCCCCTCGTTGATCCGGATTGCGCCGCCCCCTACCAGGACTTCGCCGGGTATCGGGCCGGGCCCGATGTAGGTGGGTTCTTTCACGGGATCGGGTGGTGCAGGGTGACCAGTTTGGTGCCGTCGGGGAAGGTCGCCTCCACCTGGACTTCGGGGATCATCTCCGGCACCCCGTCCATGACCTCTGAGCGGTCGAGCACGTCCCGCCCCGCCTCCATGAGGTCGGCGACGCTCCGTCCGTCCCGGGCGCCCTCCATGACGAAAGAACTGAGGATCGCCACCGCTTCCGGGTGGTTCAACTTGAGCCCCCTCTGCCGGCGTTCGCGGGCCAGGTTGGCGGCGACGTGAATGAGCAGTCGTTCCTGCTCGTGGGGGCTGAGTCTCATGCTTCCAGGATTCTATCGGGCGCAGAGCCGGGCACCGGCACGTGGTTGATAGGAGGCACAAGCTATATGAGGACGAGCTTGCGCATCTCGGCCTCGTCCAGGTCTCCCATCTTGCCGGCGGAGACCACCTCGCCGGCGTCCAGGATGAGGTACCTGCCGGCCAGGCGGAGCGCAAACTCCATGTACTGCTCCACCAGCAGGATCGACATCCCGGAACGTGTCAGGTTGGCGATGGCGTCCTCGATCTCCATGATGATCGACGGTTGGATCCCCTCGGTGGGTTCGTCCAGGATCAGCAGGCTCGGTTTGGTAACCAGGGCACGGGCGATGGCCAATTGAGCGGCCTCCCCGCCGGACAGGAACCCTGCCTTGCGCCCGAATAACTTCTTCAGCCGGGGGAACAGGTCGACGGCTTCGTCCAGCGCTGCTTTGTCCCCCCGGTCCGACGCGTCGACCACCACCTTGAGGCTCTCCAGGACCGTCAACTGCGGGAAGCTGCCCCTGGTTTGCGGGACATACGCCAGGCCTGCCTTGACCCGTTCGTAGGGGTGCATCTTGCCCAGGTCCCGGCCCTCGAACAGGATCTGCCCGGAGGTAGGCCGCAGGACCCCCATGATGGCGTTGAGGAGGGTGGTCTTGCCCACCCCGTTTCGGCCCATGATGCAAAACAGTTCGTTGTTGGACACCTCCATGCTGACGCCGAACAGGATCTGGGTGGGACCGTAGGCGACGTCGATGTTTTGAACCGAGAGCATCAGGCCTTCACCTCTTCCTGGGACCGCCGGTCGTGGGCCCGGCCCAGGTAGACCTCCTGGACCATCGGGTTGGCCTGCACCTGTTCAATAGGCCCCTCACACAGGATTTGCCCCTCGCACAGCACGGTTACCTTCTTGGAAAAACGCCGGACGAAGTCCATATCGTGTTCGATGACCATCAGGGTCTTGGTCTGGGCGATGAACTGGAGCAGTTCGCCGGTCTTGGTGCGCTCCGCCTTGCTCATGCCGGCCACCGGCTCGTCCAGCAGCAGCAGCATCGGGTCTTGAACCAGCAGCATCCCAATCTCCAGCCACTGCTTTTGGCCGTGCGAGAGCACCCCCGCCGGCCGGTCGCCGTAGTCGGGGAGGCCGACCACGTCCAGCGCCTCCAGGACTTCGGGCATCACCGTCTTGCGCCGGCGGAACAGTTTGGGGAGGGTGAGGCGGAAGCTGGCCGCCAGATCCAGGTTCTCGATGACTGTCAACTCTTCAAAGACGTTGGCTTTCTGGAACGTCCGGCCGACCCCCAGGCGGACGATTTCGAACTCCCGGCGTTGCAGCAGGTCCTTGTTGGCGAAGGTGATGGTGCCCTTTGAGGGCTTCACCAGCCCGGTGATGGCGTCGATCAAGGTGGTCTTGCCGGCGCCGTTGGGGCCGATCAGGAACCGGAGTTCTCCCTCCAAGACATCGAGGTCCACCTCGGAGTTGGCTTTGAAGCCGTCGAAAGAGACCTCCAGGTTGCGGATCTCCAGGAGAAGTTGACCTTTGCTCATACCGGCACGTCCAGTGCTTCGGCGCCGTGGCCGACCGGTTCAGAGGCCGCGGATTTGGGTCTACGGAAGCGTTCGTTGTACATCTTCCACAGACCGGCCACGCCTTTGGGGGCGAACGCCATGACCACCACGAACAGCAGGCCCTGGAAGTACAGCCAGCCCGACGGGTAGGCCTCGCTCAACGTCGTCTTGGCGTAGTTGACCAGCAGGGCGCCGACTACCGCTCCGATCAAAGTGCCCCGGCCACCCAGGGCCACCCAGATCACCATCTCGATGGAGGGAACAATGCCCACCAGAGCGGGCGAGATGATGCCGACGACCGGGACGAACAGGGCACCGGCCAACCCGGCCATGCCGGCCGAGATGGAAAAGGCGATGATCTTGATTGTGGTGGGGTTGTACCCCAGGAACCGGACCCGGTCCTCCCGGTCCCGCACCGCCATCAACACCCGGCCGTACCGGCTCTCGACGACCTGGCGGGCCAGCAGATAGACGGCCCCCAGGCAGAGGACGATAAGGACGTATAGCGACCGTTGGTTGATCGGGTCGTTCAGGTCGTAGCCCATGAAGGTGGTCACGTTGGTCAGGCCGTTTGTCCCGCCGGTGATGCCCTGCTGGCCGACCAGGAGGATGGCGAACGCCAGGGTCAGCGCCTGCGTAAGGATGGCGAAGTAGGCGCCGCGTACCCGCCGGCGGAAAATCAGGGCACCCAGGGCCGCAGCCACGGTCATTGGGATCAATACCGCCCCGGTCAGAGCAACCACCGGGTTCGAAAAGGGTTTCCACATGGCGGGGAGCGCCTCGACGCCGCTCCAGGTCATGAAGTCCGGCAGGTTCCCCGGCCCGGCTTCCTGGAGCTTGAGGAACATGCCCATCGAGTAGCCCCCGAGCCCGAAGAACAGCCCCTGGCCGATGGTCAACATGCCGCCGTACCCCCACGCCAGGTCGATCCCCACCGCGATGATCGCAAAACAAAGGTACTTGCCGAGGAGGGCGAGGCGGAAGGTGCTGAGGGCCGCCGGAGCGACCACGATGAACACGAAGCCCACCGCGAGGAAGATAGCCCGCCGCTTCCACGGGGTCAGGCCGCCGCCCATGATCCTGGGTACCGAAGGCGAGATCACGCCAGCCCCCGGCTCTTGAGAACAAACAGGCCTTGCGGCCGAACCTGCAGGAAGCCGACGATTGCCACGAAGACCACCACCTTGGCCAGGCTCGCCGAGGTGCCGTACTCAACGAACGAGTTGAGAAGGCCCAGGCCGATGGCTGCGATAACGGCTCCTTTTAGCTGACCGAGGCCCCCGACGACCACTACCAGGAAGGCGTCGACGATGTAGTTGGTGCCCAGAGTCGGCCCGGTGGAGCCGAGGAGGGTCAGCGCCACCCCGGCGATCCCCGCCAGCCCGGAGCCGATGAAGAAGGTGAGCCGGTCGATGGAGTGGGTTTTCAGGCCGCTGCAGGATGCCAGTTGGCGGTTCTGCATTACCGCCCGCATCCGGGCGCCCTGCGGAAGTTTGGTGAGGAACAACCAGATCCCCACGACGCAGACCACCACCAAGCCCATGATGAAAATCCGTGAGATGGAGAAGCTGGCGCCGGCAACGTGAAGGCTCCCGCCGAGCCATCCCGGGGCCCTAACCTGAACGTTAGGGGCCCCAAAGATGTCCCGGGCGAGTTGTTGGAGCATGAGGCTCACGCCCCACGTGACAAGCAATGTGTCCAGTGGACGCCCGTAGAGGCGCCGGATGAGGACCAGTTCCAGCAGCAGCCCCATTGCGCCCGCAATGAAGAAGGCAACCGGGAGCGCTACCAGAAGCGAAACTCCGCCCCCCATCAGGTCCTGGAGCATGTATGCGGTGTAAGCGCCCGCCATGATGAACTCGCCGTGAGCCATGTTGATCACGCCCATCTGACCGAAGGTGAAGGTCAGGCCCAAAGCGATGAGAATCAAGACGGAACCTACGCTCAGGCCCGTAAATACCTGCCCCAAAAATGCATCCACTTAGCGGTCCCTCCTCAGATCGCTATCCCGGACACGCAAGCCGGCCGGATCAAGAGAGCCCCTCGGCCCAGTCGTAGCTCTTCAGGTACGGATCGGGGGCGATCGGGCCCTCGGAACCGGATATCTGCGTGATGAGACCGTCCGCCCCGATCAGGCCGATTCGGGCCGTCTTGTAGATGTGCTGAGTGGGCCCGTCGATCGTTACCTTTCCCTCGGGGGCGTCGAACTCAATGCCGGCGGCCGCCTCCTTGACGGCCTCGACTTCGGTGGTGCCCGCCTTTTCAACCGCGGCCGCCCACAGGTTGACCGCTACGTATCCGGCCTCCATCGGGTCGGAGGTCACTTTGTCGTCGCCGTACTTGTCCTTGAAGGCGGCGACGAAAGCGGTGTTCTCCGGCGTGTCGGTGGTCTGGTAGTAGTTCCAGGCGACCAGGTGCCCGGCGAGGAACTCGGGACCGATGGCTCGGACCTCCTCCTCGGCGACGCTCACCGAGACGATCGGCACGGTTTCGGGCGCAATGCCCTTGGTCTTGTACTCCTTGAAGAAGGCGGTGTTGGTGTCACCGTTGAGGGTGTTGAAGATGGCGTCCGGCTGGGCGGCCACGACCTTGTTCACCAGGGTGGCGACCTCTTGGTTCCCCAGAGGGATGTACTCCTCGCCGACGATCTGCATGTCGTTGGCTTCGGCGTAGGCCTTGATCTCCTTGTTGGCGGTGCGGGGGAAGACGTAGTCACTGCCCACCAGGAAGATCTTCTTTTTGCCCTGGCTCTTGAGGTAGTCCAGGCCGGGAACGATCTGCTGGTTGGTGGTGGCGCCGGTGTAGAAGATGTAGGGCGACTGCTCCAGCCCCTCGTACTGCACGGGGTACCAAAGCAGGGCCTTGTTCTTTTCGAACACCGGGAGCATCGCCTTGCGACTGGCGGAGGTCCACCCGCCGAACACGGCGGCCACGTTGTCTACCGAGATGAGTTTTTGAGCCTTCTCAGCAAAGGTGGGCCAGTCGGAGGCGCCGTCCTCTTCGATGGGCTCGATCTGCTTGCCCAAAACTCCGCCCTTGGCGTTGATCTGCTCGATGGCGAGCAGTTCGGCATCCCGAACCGTCACCTCACTTATCGCCATGGTGCCGCTTAGCGAGTGCAGGAGACCGACCTTGATGGTGTCGCCTTCGTCAGTTGCGGTTGTGCCGCCGCCCGGCGTGTCGCCGGCTTCTTGCCCGCATGCTGCTCCCAGCAACATCACAACCATCACCGTCGAAAGCCACAACCTTTTGCGCTTTGGCGCCTCCGTCATCTGCCCTCCTATGTCGTTTGCCATCGAAACACTCCGGGTCATCGTGCTTCTCGCAGATTTCCCTTGGATTTCAGCAGTGTTAAGTGTGGGTAACAGATGGCGCCGTCCCGGAGGGCTCAATCTCAATGCCGCAAAATGCGGTCCGGATCCTGGGTGAAACGGGCGCCGTTTGCCAACAGGTGACGGAGTGATGAGTATTGGGGTTGTGAACTCTTCCCAACCGGCCCCCGGTTTGAAGGCAAAAAAAGCCCCTCCCAAACTCTCCGCGGAGGACCTTCAGCGTTTTGAGGACGAAGCCCTGCCGTTGGCAAACGTTCTCTACGGTGGTGCGCTCCGGATGACCCGCAACCCGGCCGACGCCGCGGACCTGGTCCAGGAGACGTTCCTGCGGGCATTCCGATCCTGGCACCAGTTCAAAGAGGGGACCAATCTCAAGGCCTGGCTCTACAGAATTTTGACCAACCTCTACATCAGTTCCTACCGGGTCAAAAAGCGGGAACCGCAGATTGTCTCCACCAGCGACAACGGCGATTTCGACCTCTACCAGTCCCTGGTCGACCGGGCCGAACCCGCCGCCTCCGCCGAGTCGATAGTGATCGACTCGCTGGGCGACGACGAGATCAAAAATGCGCTTGCCGACCTGCCCGAGGACTTCCGGATGGCGGTCTCTTTGGCCGACATCGACGGGTTCTCGTATAAAGAGATAGCCGATATGCTGGATATACCGATAGGCACGGTGATGTCCAGACTGCACCGGGGAAGAAAAGCCCTGCAGAAAGCGTTGTGGGTGGTGGC
The DNA here is from genome assembly GCA_029263075.1 of Actinomycetes bacterium. Taxonomy (GTDB): domain Bacteria; phylum Actinomycetota; class CADDZG01; order JAHWKV01; family JAHWKV01; genus JAJCYE01. Next base: position 4,655 of record JAJCYE010000061.1, on the reverse strand, counting down.
CGAGCGGAGAGGGCTGGTTGGCCAGGGAGGCAGGACTAAGTGAGCGAAGAAGGACATTGCGAAAAGCTGGTCGGTTCCCTCTACCAACTGCTCGACGGTGAGGTCACCGAAGACCAGGTCGAGTTCCTTCAGGAGCACCTAGAAGAGTGCGGCGCCTGCCTTGAGCGCCTTGGGGTGGAGATGCACTTCACACTTTTGGTGAGAAGCCGTTGCCGGGACGATCAGGACTGTCCGGATCAGGTACTCCTAAACATCAAAGAGGCCCTTCAGGCTGAAATAACCGCCTAAGCGGTCTTAACTTGAAATAAGCGCCGCCAGTTCGAAGTGGTGGCCGTCGGGCGGAGACCACCGGCCGCCCCACCGAAAGCCCCACCTTTCCATGATCTCCACTACCTTCGGGTCCATTTTTGGCCGTGCGCCAGGCGGGTTTTCCGCCACGTTTATGTCTACCGCCAGGCCCCAGGCGTGCATCGACAACGGCTTTGTTCCGTCGCTCTGGATGAACCGGGGCGCGTAGCAGCCGCCGTACTGTGCGGGCTTGATGGCGTCCGAAAGGCCGGAATCCCGGATTTCGGTCAGGGCGCCCTCCAGTTGAGGCAACATGATCCGGTGACAGGTGACCTCGCCGAGCAGGGGGACCGCCCGGCTGGTGACGTGCTGGGCCACCCAGGCCCGGTCCTGAGTGATGGTGCCATCACCGTTTGTGGTGTAGCGGAAGTTGCCGATCGCCTTTTGGGCGGACGTACCGGCGTAAAAGGTCCGGGTGCCGTTGGTCGGTTCCACGTTGACGCCCGGCAGGGCGGTTCTCAAGGCCTGGGCCACCTCGGAAGATCTGGCGCCTTGGTTCAGGCCCACCAACAGCATCGTCGGGTTGCCCAGGCCCAGCGAGTTTGCCTGGTCGATCGACATCAGGGCGCCGGCCAGGTTGGGGACCCCGCTGGAGGCCAGGCCGCCGATCTTTAATACGCCTCGGCCGTTCGGACCCTTCGCAGCGAGCGTCTGCAGCGGCTTGCCGCCGAAGATCTGGTACTGCTCGTGGGCGATCAGAGTCTGCGACCGGTGAAGCCCCTCCCACACGAACTTCGCCTGGGCGGTAGCGTCCGGCGCCAGGGGACGGAACTCGTCGGGCTGTACCGCGGCGATGCTGACCAGGGCATCCCCGCCCGGAACCTCAACCGTTATGTTCGTAAGAAGGATCCGGGCAGAGGCCCCGACCCCGGCGATCGCGCGCACCTGGTCCATGACCTGATCCGAGATGCCGTCGGGGAGTGTGGCCTTGAGGGCCGGCCGGACCGTATCTACGTGATCAGGGACCTGCACGTCCAGGGGGGCAAGCTCACCCCCGGCTTCCTGCCCGGCAAGTTTTTCGGCAGCATCAACCGGTGGGTCGGGGTTGGTGACCAACGCTACGACCGCCCCCGAGCACGACATGACGATCAAGGCCAACACGGCGTAGAAAGTTTTCGATTGGTGCGATCCCGGGATTTTCACCGGGCCTAGAGGGGCCTTCTCCCCGCGAAACCGGCCTGGTTGGTGTGCCAGTAGGCGACGGAGGGCTCTGGATCTTTCCAGCAGAGCAGAACTTGTTCGCCGTTGATGATGGCCGGGAAGTCAATCAATCCCTGCTCGATATCCTTGATCACGATGCTCCTGGTGTTAAACCACTCAAGCTCGCTGTCGACCTGCTCAGAGAAGTCGGCCCATCGGGACCCTTTGGGGTCTCCACCGTTGGTGTGGGCTTTATGAGCCACATCGGCCCGGTGGCGTTCCACCTCCCGGTAGGCGTCTTTCAGGGCAATGAGATGCTCCCTCACTTCGGGCAGGATTTCGTTGGCCGTAAGCTTGGTGTACAGAGTTTGCTCGGGCACCATTCCATCTTACTGTCGGCACCGAAGGAAATATGCAAACGTTAACCGAGTTGGTCAGGGACGAAACCGATCTCACGCCGGTTGAGATCGAGCAACTGGACCGCCTGCTGTCTTCGTGGCAGCTGTTGGCGGATCTGTCTTTCGCCGACCTTTTGTTGTGGTGTCCGCTCAAGGGGGGAAGCGGATTTGTGTGCCTGGCGCAGATGCGCCCGTACACCACCCAGACGCTCTACCCGAACGATCTGGTGGGAAAAATGCTCCGGCCCGAGGAGCTGGCGGTGGTGGACCGGGTTTATGCGGAGAACCGCAGTTGGCGGAGCGAGGAGCCGCTGATCATCGACGGCTCGCCGATCAGGATTGAAGCGATTCCGGTTCCTTCGGGCGATCAGCGGGTGAGCGCCATCATGACCATCCACAGCGCCCCCCTGAAGAACCGCCGGCGGGGGGAGTTGGAGCAGAACTACCTGGAATGCGCCGCGGTCCTGGCTCGTATGGTCGGCCAGGGGGTGTTCCCCTTTCAGGGAGAGGCGTTGGACCCCGAACTGGCTCCCCGGGTAGGGGACGGGATGATCAGGCTCAACCTACTGGGAAAGGTGATGTACGCCAGCCCCAACGCCGTGTCGGCGTTCCGGCGACTGGGTGTGGTCAAGAATCTGCAGGGGGAGAAGCTGGCGGACGTCGGTGTTGACGCCGCCGCCGCTACCCAGGCGCTGAGCACCGGGACCCCGGCCCAGATCGACGTAGAGGTGGGGGCATCGGTGATGTTGCAGCGGGCCCTGCCGTTCCTTGAGGGACGTGACCGGCGGGTGACCGGAGCGCTGGTACTGGTGCGGGACGTCACCCAGCTCAGGTACCGCGAGCGCCAGTTGAAGCGGCAGCAGGCGGTCATCCGGGAGGTTCACCATCGGGTCAAAAACAACCTGCAGACCATCGCCAGTCTGCTCAGGCTCCAGGGCCGCCGGGTCCCCCCCGAAGCGCAGCGGGAGCTTCAGGAGGCCACCCGGAGAATCGCCGCCATCGCTTTGGTGCATGAGACGTTGTCGAAGGAGTCAGGCCAGTACGTAGATTTCGCCGGGGTGGCCGGACGCTTGATCCGGATGGTGTCGGAGGGCCTGCTTCACCCCGACGCCCGCATCGAGCTTCGTCTGAACGGGGACCCCGGCAAGCTGCACTCGGATCTGGCGACTCCGCTGGCCGTGGTGTTGGTTGAGCTAATTCAAAATGCGGTCGAGCACGCCTTCGGCGACGCAGGTGGGACGGTGAACGTGTTGATGAAACGTGAGGGTGACCTGTTGACCATGACCGTCACCGACAACGGGAAAGGTCTGCCCCCCGGGTTCGCCCAGGGCAAAAAGGGCCTGGGCCTGAAAATAGTGTCGGCTCTGGTGGAGAGTGAACTTGCCGGCAAGTTCAGTTATGAGTCAGAGGGAGGGGCCAGGTTCTGCGTCGCGGTTCCCACCAATCGGGTAAGCGGGCCGATGCCTTCCCTGGGCGACTAGGCGAGGTAGGAGTGGCGACGCCCGGAGGCTACACCTTTGCGCTCGTCCTCCGACAGCCCTCCCCAAACGCCCGATTCCTGATGGGTGTCGATGGCCCACTCAAGGCAGTCGGACTTGACCGGGCACGGCTGGCAGATGGCCTTGGCCTGCTCGATCTGATCCAGTGCCGGACCGGTGGTGCCGATGGGGAAGAACACGTCCGGGTCCGGAATCTCTTTGCAGTTGGCGCGCTGGCGCCAATCGCTTTCAGGAGACGCGCCGGGCTCAAGGTAGAACGTAATTTCTTTCATGGGGAGTCCTGAAAGTAAGGTCGTGTGTCATGGCTGGGAACAAGGGGAGAATATGACGGCGGTGTTAACTACGCAATACCCCCGTCGCCCTTTTCTGCCCCCTGAGGTTGCGGATATGTACATTTGATGAACAAATCGGCGGATTTTGGGGCGAATTCCACCCTTCCGGCGGTGTTTTCGCCAATGTTGCCAACTTTGACGGATCGGCCTTTTGACTCCCCGGAGCACCTTTTTGAGGTCAAATGGGACGGGGTCAGGGTATTGGCTTTCTGCGATGGGGACCTCACCCGCCTCTACTCCAGATCCGGGCGGGAGGTGACCCACCAGTACCCGGAGTTCAACGATCTGCACCGGCGGCTCCACCTCCCCAACGCGGTCTTGGACGGCGAGATCGTGGCGCTGGACTCCCAAGCCCGACCCTCGTTCGGGCTGCTGCAGAGCCGGATCAATCTCTCCCGTCCGAACGATATCGCCCGGATGGTAGCCCGGGTTCCCCTGGACCTGGTGCTGTTCGACCTGGTGTTCTGCAGCGGCGAGTGGATCGGCGGCCACCCTCTTGCCGACCGGCTGGACCTGCTGGGCAGCAGCGTTGACTTCGGGGAGCGAGTGCTGCGTTCCGAGCCCATCCCGGTCCACGGGTGCGCCCTGTTCGAAGCGGCGAAGGCCAAGGGCCTGGAGGGCGTGGTCGCCAAGGCAGCCAACAGCCACTACATCCCCGGCCGGCGCACCAGGGACTGGCTCAAGATCAAAACCGTCTACGACATAGATGTGGTTGTCGGTGGCTTCAGCGCCGGGAATAACAGCCGGGGCGGTTCACTGGGGGCGCTGCAGGTGGGGGCCTATGACGAAGAGGGCCGGCTGCGCTACATGGGCGCCGTGGGGACCGGGTTCAAGGATTCGGACCTGATGAGTGTAAAAGCGCGGCTGGAGCCACTTGAGACGCCGCTAAGCCCCTTTGTGGGCAAGCTGCCCAACGGCGTCCGGTTCGTCCGGCCGGA
>JAJCYE010000060.1 GCA_029263075.1 Actinomycetes bacterium | reverse complement strand
CCGCTTGGTTGTTTTTCTCCGGCCGAGACCGGTGCGCAATTCGACCTAGGTTAGGCCCAACTCCTGTTCCGCCAAGCGGGTGCCGTCGACGCGTGCCTTGATTTTGGCGAAAGCCGTCTCCCGGGCGGTGGAGGCATCGTCTCCGAAGGGGGAGAAGCCGCAGTCGTCGCAGGTCCCGAGTTGGTCGGCCGGAATGAACTCCGCCGCTTCGAGGACGCGCTCTTTGACCTGTTCCGCGGACTCCACATCCGGATTGATGGGATCGATGACGCCCAGAAAGATCTTTACGCCTGCCGGAGCGTGCTCCTTGATTGTGCTGAGGACTCGCCGGCGGTCCGGTTCGCTGGCAAGTTGGATGTAGAAAGCTCCGGCCCTCAACTCGAACAGCAGAGGAAGCAACTCCGCGTAGTCCACGTCTGCGCTGTGGGTTGAATCCTGATCGCCCCCGGGACAGGTGTGGATTCCGATCCTGGCTCGCTGTTCGTCGGAGAACCGGTCGAGCACCGCGTTGTTGAGATCGATGAAGGACTGCAAAACCGACTTCGAGGGGTCGAGTTTGATGGCCAGTCTCCCCTCGGTGAAGTCCATCTGAACGTTGTGGGCGCCGGCGTCGAGACAGCCCCTGATGTCGCTCTCCGCCTCCCGCATCAGGTCCTCCAAGAAGGCCTCTTTCGAGTAGCCGTCGATGCCCTGCTGTGGGTAGAGCAGGCTCAATGCCGAAGGCGCGATCACTGCCTGTTTGATTGGTGAATTGGCGAACGCCTTGGCCGCCGCGAGGTAGGTCTCGGCGTGGGTCTGGTACCGAAACGGCCCGGAGGTCAGGCTGGGCAACTGACGGCTGTGCCCGTCGGCGAAAGGAATCACGACGCCCTCGGGCACCAGATTCTCGAGGCCGTGGATGGGATAGGTCGCGAAGCTGGGTTTGGTCTGTTCTCCATCGGTGATGACCGGGGAACCAGTGGCCTCAAAGCGCTCGATGGTATCGCGCAAGGCTTCGTCGCACAGCGCCTGGAACTGATCTTGGGAGAGTTGACCGTTTCCGAACTTCTGAAAGCCATCGATGAGCTCGGCAGGCCGGGGAATACTGCCGATGGGCTCGGTTGGAATGGGCATGGTCCTAGCCTCTCTGTCGACGTGGGGGAAAGCTGAATTCTATGTCCGTGAACATGGCGCTAACAAGTGGGAGTGTGGGCGCGGGCCCCTCGAATCGCGTAGTTTCAGCAACGGCCAGTTGGATAGATCCCTTTCCCAAGGAGAGAAGGAGAAACCTCTATGCCCCAAGGAGTTCAGCGCTCGGTCCGCGAGACGGGGGAGGAGGAGGCCCCTTCCCATTCGTGTCGCGGCGAAGTCTGCGAAACCCAGGTCGTCCGGTCCTACACCGAGTGGGATCCGCTTGAAGAGGTTGTAGTCGGACATCTGGACGGGGCGGTGTTTCCCGCGTGGCAGGCGTCTATGGCGGCCACGATGCCGGAGAGTTCCTGGAACCTCTTTCGGGAGCAGGGGGGCCGACCCTTCCCGGAACCCCACGCATCGGCCGCCCAGCGGGAACTGGATACGCTCGCCCGGGTGCTCGAATTGGAGGGCGTCAAAGTGGCGAGACCGGAGCCTGCAAACCAGGAAACCGGTTTCGCAACGCCGCACTGGCAAAGCCCCGGAGGCCTCTACGCGGCGATGCCGCGCGACTCGCTCATGGTTGTGGGGGACACGATCATCGAGGCACCGATGTCGTGGCGGTGCCGGTACCACGAGTCAGATTCGTTTCGGACCCTAATAAAGTCATATTTCTTGAAGGGTGCCAACTGGCTCCCAGCGCCGCGTCCCCAACTCACGGACGACCTGTTTGCTCCCGATCCCCGCGCGGGCGGCTACGCGATAACCGAGTTCGAGCCGGTTTTTGACGCTGCGGATTTCATTCGTTTCGGGAGGGACATCGTGGTGCAACAAAGTCACGTCACCAACGAGTTCGGTATCCGGTGGCTGGAACGGGCGCTGGGGCCGGAGTACCGGGTGCACCGTATTGAGGTGAACGATCCTCATGCGATGCACATAGACGCCACCATTCTCCCGTTGGCGCCGGGCAAGCTTCTTGTGAATGGGCAGCGCTACATCCCCAACGCACTCTTTGCCGATTGGGAGGTTCGCGTCGCGCCGGCCCCGACGTTGCCTTACGACTGGCCGATGTACTTTTGCAGCCCGTGGGTCAGCATGAACGTGCTGTCGCTCGACCCGGAAACCGTGGTGGTTGAAAGCCACGAAGAACCTCTAATCGATGCCCTGACCGATTGGGGCTTCCGCTGTATTCCGGTGGACTTCAGGCATCTGTACTCACTGGGTGGGTCCTTCCACTGCGTCACCGTGGATATCCGGCGTTCCGGTGGAATCGGGACCTACCTCAACGTCTAATGCACTAACCCTGCCTACGGGAGATGGCCTGGCCCAACTCCACCTTGTTCATCTTGCTGCGCCCGCGGATATCCAGCTTGCGGGCCCGTTTCATCAACTCCTCCTTGGTGTGGCCCTCCACGTCCACTCCGCCGGCGGTCGGCAGGCCGCTGTTTCGGCCGGCTTTGGACCGGGGGTCGGAAGGCCCCTTGCCGTTCTTGGGCTCCCAGTGGTCGCCGACCTTCTCGAAGGAGTGTTTAAGCGAGGCGAATGCGGTCTGGTGGGCCCGGCGTTCGTCCTCGTACTGCTCGTGGGCCGAGTCAAGGGTCTTGGCGTAGGTACGTTGCGCCTTCTCCGGGGAGCGTTTGAGCGTGTCCGGAAGGTCGCTCTTGGTTGTCTTGGGCATACCGACCTCCTTGCAATATTCCGACGGCTGATTCCTTCCCGGTCTACGTGGTGGATCAAACGCCCGGCCGGTGGGAACCTACCGGTCGTGAGCCGACGAAACGAGTGGCGACCACAGCCATCCGGCATCCCGGTCCTCGTAGGAAGTCGACTCAAGGGGGGACAACGAAGTGACCGTGATGAACCTTTGCCGGACCAATGCGGTGTCCGAAGAGTCGTCCTCGCCCATGCTTTCTCCCCCAACGGAAAACTGGAGCTTGTGGCCCTCATCGTCGGCAACCGCCACCCGGAAGTACCCGAACCGGTCGAGTTCGGCCCAACGAGCGCCTGCAATGTCCTCCGCCGGCACCGCGGGAACATTTACGTTAAGGACCAGGTTTGGACCCTCCTGCGCCAAAAGCCACGTCACGGCTGCTTCGGCCGCAGTAACTGCTGAGTGCCAGAGCCAGGGTTCGGAGGGCTCCAGGCTTACCGCAAGCCCACGGCTCCCGAAGGTTCTGGCGGTCAGTGCCGCGCCCACGGTCCCGGAGTGGATGACCGAGTGGCCGGTGTTGATGCCGGCATTTATCCCGGCCACCACCAGGTCCGCGCGGGGACCGAATGCGCCCAGCGCGCCGGCCATAACCGCAAGGCCCGGGGGACCATCGACGGCGTAGGCTTCGATGCCCCCCATACGCACCCTGCGAAAGTCGACCCCGGCGTCCGGATCAAAGCGCCCGATTCCGGTCCCGCTGCCGCTCATATCCCGGGCGGGTGCGGCGACCACTACGTCATACGACCGGGCAAGACCTTCGGCCAGTAGGCGTATGCCTTCAGAATCGACTCCGTCATCGTTGGTCAGGAGGAGCCGCTTGCGCCCCGGGTTGCGGGCCGGCCGGTCCCCGACGACGATGTTCTCGGCCACCTGTGGGTCCGGCTGGTCGCTCACGCCCCGACCGCCACATCTTCGACCTCAACCTGTTTGCTGAGCTCCTCCACCAACTCGGGGGGAGGGTTCGCCAAGCCGTGCCGGGTGACGTTGGCCGCCCCAGCGGCGCAGGCGAGTACCAGCGTCTCTTTTGGTTGCATCCCATGCCTGAGTGCATGGGCAAGGGCGGCGGTCATCGCGTCTCCCGAACCCCGGTGGTCGACGGCCTGCAGCTTGGGCAAGCGGGCGGTCAGGGACTGGGAGTGAAATCGGCCGACGGTCCCACCGTCCGCGCCCGAAATGACCACCGATCGGGCCCCCCGCTCCTGGAGCCTTTCTGCCGCCTCTACTCGCGCCCTGATCGATGCGGCGGGATCGAGCAAGCCGTCCTCGACCAGATCTTCATCACTTACTTTGAGCGTGGTGATGGGTCCACCGGATAGAAAACTATCCAACTCGCGGCCGTGAAGGTCTCCCACCACTTGGATTCCGAGGGCGTCGAGATCAGCGGCCAGGCGTTCATAGAAGTCCACGGGGAGACTGTCTCCCTCCGACTTGCCCGTCACCACGCACATGCCGGTGGCTGAGGCTTTTTCCAGGATCTTGCCGTAGAGATCGTCCAGTTCGTGGCGGTCGAGCACCGGGAGGGGACTGCGCGCCACCTCCCTTCGGTCGGCGTTTCGTCGATCGTGCACGTAGGTAGGCGAGGGTCCTTTGGTCGTGATCGGATTGAGGTCTATGCCCCAAGCGGGCACCAGGGCGACCAGGGCCCGCCCGGCTTCTCCTCCCGCCGGACCCACGATCACCGGCTTTTCCCCGAGTCGCTGTAGGGCTCGGGCTACCCACAAGCCCTGACCACCGGGGTGAATGTGGATGTCGTCGTCGCCCTCCTCGTTCGCCTCAATGGTGACCGTGATGAACAGGCTGGGGGCGAAGACGCTGATGGTCGAGTGGTTGTGGTTTGGCATGGAGAGTGTCTACCCGTGGTGCAGGGTTAAAAACCCCCCGGCCCAACGGAAGAGGGGAACGGGGCTGCAATTGCCACGGTGGCCGCTGTGCTCACCGGAAAGGTTTGCCACAATCCTTGTTCAACGGCGGCCACTATGATTTGGTGGAGTCCACGGATCTAAACGCATTTCGCCAGGGGTGCTGTCGCCAGGGGTGCTGTAGTGAGCGGGGAACCGAACATGAGAGTTTTTGCGGTGGGTCTGTTGTCCGGTGTCGCCCTTTTGCGGTGGCGCCCGGTACTCAAAGGCTCCATTCGGCTCGCAGTGAAGGGTGGGGTAGAGCTCAGGCGGCTGGCGGTGCTCGGGGCGGAAAACGTCTCGGATATCGCCCGGGAGGCCCTGGATGAGATCGAGTCCGCCAAGGATGACTCCACGAGTTAGCCGCTGAGCATGGTTCGCTCCTGTTCGATCTTCTGCTCAGGGCTCGGCAACATCATCATGAATCGCCAGCCGTGGTCCGGAAAGCCGGCTGCTTCCAGGACTGCGGAGGATGCGAGATTGTCGTCCATGTGGAACCCGACCGTGACGGCCCCCTCCTCGTAGCTGCGGCGGGCGCTTTGCGCGACCAGCCTTTGCCCCAAACCGCGCCTGCGGTAGCCGGGTTCCACTACGACCGCCGCCTCATGCCCAAACTGGTCGTGTGCGGCGACGCCCAGGCCACCGAGGAACGTTTCGCCGTCGAAGGCTGCCAGGACCCGGGAACCGTAACTTGTGAGCCATTGGGGGAGGGCCGGGTGATCCGAGGTCACCCAGTTTCCGGCGTCAGGCAGGTCGATCAACGCCTCGCACCACCGGAAGTGCCCCGTAAACAACCGTCCGCCGGGCATGCCTACCAGCGGCCCGAGGATGGGGAGGAGTTCTGTCAGGCTAAGGGGAGCGGCCGTGCGCCTCAGCTCCTCGACGAACTCCTCGGGAACCGACAGGACGGTGCTTTCGGGACTTGAGATCCCCACCACGGGGAGGGTGCTCCCGTCCCAGCCTGGACCGTTTCGAGCGGGTGCGGTTGTGATGGAAACCTGCTGGCGGGGCGGCCACTGTCCGAGCCACATTTCCAAATGACGCCGAAGCCTCCGACCCGCTTCCGGTGCTACCGATCTCACAACTCGATCCATATGACCCTACCGATCCCCGCTTACGACGCCTCGCACTTTTATATATTGCAGTATTGCCCTGGGAAAGTCCGGCTGCTAGTGTCATCGACCATAGCCGCCCGGGCTGAGCCAAGTCGACCCAGGGGCCGGGATGTCGAATCGCAGCGGGGGCGTTATGACGGTGTCTGAATCTTCGGTTCTTCAGCGACTCCAGGGCCTTGTCCTGCTGATGTCCTGCCTCCCGCCCGACGGCGCATGCCGGCAAATTCTGCAATCTGCACTGGACCTTGATGCGGGCGGTCCTCTCAAAAGGTTGACCCCGCCCGGCAACCTCAACTCTCCCCACAACTTCCAGTTGTGGCTGGAAGCGCAGTGGGGACGAGTGGATCTGTCCCCGGAAGAACAAGAGGTCGTCTGGTGGCTGTTGGAGAGCGACAAGATGGAGGTGGCTATAGGAGAACTGAACGAGGTGGAAGCACGAGTGGAAGGCCAGTCGTTTCTGGTGTGACAGAGCCTGCCAAGGCATCCAACAAGGAGGATGAAAGATGACAACGACTCTCGAGCAGACCCTTTTCCAAAGTGTGGTGGACGAGGAGTTTCGCGCCCTGCTGCTGGCGAATCCCGAAACCTTCGGCCTGGACGGCAGTGTCGCCTGCCCCGACGCGGTGGAATCACCAGAGCTTGGGCTCGCCGCGATTGCTCTCAAAGAAATAGAAGTCTACGCGGGAAGCAGCACGTGCAGTTGGGGCATGACGATTGTCTGCGACAAGATCACGCAGAGCCTGGTCGCCTGCTAGAAACCGAGTTCGACAACGGAACGGGCGGCATGCCCAGGGCCGTTTCCGCTTACTCAGTCGAAGTCGCGACCCACCGGTCGCGACTTCGACTGAGGCGGCACGATGAGCGCAGCAGCGCTCGACCTCGCGCCGGGGGTCTTTTGCCCCCGCGTGCGCTCCTTCCGATGGCCCCTACTCAAGTTCGCATTCGTTGAACGACAACTTCGGCTACGAACTCGCCTTGAGAGCGCCGAATCTGGCAGAGCGAGTTTTGGTTCTGAGGGCCCTGAAGCGGGAGGGCATAACCACCCCCGCGGGAGTTGCGCTCAGCCCTTTGGACTCCTGGAAGTCGGCACGGCTGGCGGCGCGTCTGGGAAGCCGGCAAGTTGACGACACCTTCCTCGGCGAAGATATCTCCCCGGACCGTGAGGCCGAGTATCTGGAAGTCCTTAGGACCTACCGCGGTTGGGAGTTGGGCCAGGATTGCAGCGACACGTCGGTCCGCAAGATCCTTGACGAGGTCCACGGATCGTGGCTGCCCTGGTACGTAACAGCGATCCAAGAATTCGACCCCGCCCGGCCGGCGGTCTTGAACGGGCAATGGCGGTTGCCCGAAACCTACTCCGGGCGATTCGCTCGGGTTTGTGAGCCGTTCCTGGCTACGCTCCAAGAGCAGATAGCCGGGGCCCTGGCAGGCCTGGCGCCGGAGCAGCAAACCTTGTTCGGCCCCAATTTCGGTGACGGATTCGTCGACTACTACCTGCAGAGATTCGAACTCACGCTCGCCTGGGCCCAGGAGGCTGATCAAAACGTCTTCCGAGCGCTGAAGGGGATTCCGAAGGACTCGGTCCGGCCGGAGGACTACTCCGCCTACCTGGATCACAACTTTGCCTCCCCGCAGGCCTACCACTCCTTTTATCTCAGGTTCCCCACCCTGGCCAGGTGGCTATCGCAGGTTCTCGGCTTGTGCTCGGAGAACGCCCGCCGGGTTATTAACCGCCTGGCCTCGGATGCGCCGGAGATATCGAGGGTGATATTCGGGGGCAGCAAGGTCCGCTTTAAGGCCCTTTCGTTGGGCACCGGCGACCCGCATGCGGGCTGCCAGACCGTTGCCCGGGTGGCCGCGGACGTTGACGGCAGGGATGGGGAGTTTTTTTACAAACCACGGTCGCTCGAGCCTGAGCGGGCAACCCAAACCATGCTCTGTCGGCTGGGTGCCGCCACGGGAGTGGCGTTTCCGCATCGAAGCCTGATTGTCGGCGAAGGCTACGGATACGAGGAGTTGTTGCCTTCGGGTAGGAACCGGGTTCGGACGACAGAGGAAGCCGAGAGGATCTACGAGGAGTTGGGCGGGTACCTGGCGTTGTTCTATGTGCTGGGGGGCACTGATCTGCATTTCGAGAACATTGTGGTTGCCGACGGCCACGCCCATCTGTGCGACTGCGAGATGGTGTTGGAGGTGAGACCGGCCGGACAAAAATTGGGGGCGGAGACCCTGCTCGACTCGGTGTTCAGAACGGGGCTGTTGGAGTGGCCGCGGACCGATCCGTCGATCAGCCTGAAGTTGAGCGGCTACGCCGGAGGGGAATCATTCTCCGTCCCCTACCGCCTGCCGAGGGTCAACGAACTCAGGGAATCGTTCGGTTTGGCGGTGAAACACCTGAGCGGAGTCGCCTTTCAGACCGATGGCGCAAACCGGGTGTACCTGGGCGATCGGCTTCTGCCTCCTGAGGAGTTCAAGAGCTCGATCATCCGTGGCTTCGAGTGCGTGTACCGCTGGTTCGAAGACAACAAGGAACAGGCGAGCCGGCAGGTCCACGAGTTGTTCGGGCCCATCCCGATCCGGTACGTAAACTGGGCCACCCGCATCTACTCCCATCTGTTGACCAACCTCCGGCACCCCAAAAGCCTGATGGACCCGGTCGAGGCGGATGCGATCATCAGGCAACTGTCCCGCTTCCGGCGTCGCTGGGATAAACCGGGCCTGCTTGCGAACCGGGAAATTGCATCTCTTTGGCAACTGGACATTCCCCTGTTCCTGGTTTCGGCTACGCAACTCACTCTCGCTACCGACTCTCAGGGGGCCGAGGTGCGTCTCGCAACATCCCCGATTGAGGACGCGGTTGACCGCATCGGCCGCCTTTCGGCGGCCAACCGGGAGCAGCAGGTGAGGTACATCGTTGCGAGCCTCCCCGGCGACGACCACCACAGCGAAGAGTTCGCCCAATCGAGTGTCGACTACGCCGGGCGGGTGGGCCGCGCTCTCTGCTCTGCGCAAACGGAGCCAGGCAGTGGAACCTGGCGGGCCTATGAGTTGACCGACGTCGGCCCCGCCAGAGTCGACGTAGGCACCGACCTGTATGGCGGCTCGGCCGGTATCGCCCTGTTCTTCGCCTACCTCAATTCCCTGGTACCGGATCCCACCTTCCAGGACGCCTCCCGGCGGGCCCTCGAGCACTGCCTGGGGAACTACAACCCCTATCGCATCGGGGCCTTCAACGGCATGGGAGGGCTGGTGTACGTCCTGACTCATCTATCCCGGCTTGGGGAGGATGCGTCTCTGGTGGAGATGGCAACCAACCTGGCGGAGAGGATCAACTACTTGCTCCCCGAGGATCGGGAGTTCGACGTATTGGGTGGTTGCGCCGGCCTGATCCCGGTGATGCTGGGGCTGGAACAGGTGGTCCCGGGGGGGCCGGGCCTGAAAATCGCTTTGCGGTGCGGGGACCACCTGCTGCGGCATGGCGAGGACCGTTTCGGGGGGCTCAGTTGGCCGCTTCGCAACCCCGAGGAGGGCCTGGGGAACCTGACCGGCTACTCCCACGGCTCAGGGGGTATCGGCTGGTCCCTACTCCTGCTCGGGAAGTTCACCGGCAGGCAGGAATACACGGAAGCGGGCCGCAGCGCTTTTGCCCACGAAAACAGCTACTTCGATGACGCCGAGCAGGATTGGTACGACCTCCGCACAAGCATCGCCCCCCGGACCGGTGGGAAGCGGAGTTTCGCCAACGCATGGTGCAACGGGTCCACCGGGATCGGGTTGAGCAGGCTCTCCGGATGGGCGCTGCTGGGCAAGACTGACGACCAGATGCTTAAAGAGGCCTATCAGGCCGTGGCCGCCTCTTTGAGATCGTTGGGCACCTTGGGCAACGACACCCTTTGTCACGGCAAGGCCGGGAGCGCCGAACTCTTCTTGAGGGTTGGGATGGTCCGGGGGGAACCCGCATTCCAGGTGGAAGCGAACACCCAGGCCCAGGCGCTCTGGCGGGCGTTCGAACGTGACGGGACTCTGGTTGCAGGGTCCCTCAATGAGCGGATCCCGCCGGGGCTGATGATGGGTTTGGCGGGATTCGGCATGCACTTTTTGCGCCTCGGACATCCGGAAAGAGTCCCATCGCCTCTCCTGCTCGACCCGGTTCCTGGAAAAGAGTTTTACGCCAGCTTTGAAGCCGCCGGGGAGGCGGACGCGGCTGATGGGAAGTCGGGGGCAGACGTGATGGTTGGGCGGTAGGGCTGCAGGACCAACAAGCATCGGGGCTTCGTCGAAAGGGAGGAAAGCGTGATGGCTGGAGCTAAGGGAGCAGATGAGCCCGGTTACACGGGGCGGATCGCCGGCACCTATGTCGGAATCCTCACCGGGGCACAGATAGGAACGGTTACGATTCCGATCCCGGTCGTAGGCACGCTGGTCGGGGCGGTGGCGGGAGGACTCGTCGGCAAAAACGCAGGCCTCAAAGTAGAGAGCGGCCTGCTCAAAGCGGGCCGGTTTGTCGCCCGGGAGGTGGGTCGAGCCGCCCGTTCGGTCGCAGATGTTGTTGACGACCAGGTGGATGAGCCGGTCGCCGACGGTGAACCGATTGTTCCGCCGCCGCCGGCGGCCGTCCCGGCGCCCGCGGCAACTCCCCGAGGCCGAAAATAATCGAGCGCCCTGCAGCCGGATTGAGCGGGTTCGCTCCGAGCGACTGGAGCATCGGCGGCGAGGCCGCATCCAGGCGCCCGGTACCTGCGGGCCCGCCGGGCATGCGGGATTCGTGGATATCGAGCCTGGGGTTTGTTCGCCTATGCATTCTCGGTTCGCTGCTCGATCTGGCCTTGGACGGCGAGGGCGGCGAACTGGCCATTTGGGTGAACGGCCGGACCGCCGACTACGAAAGATTCAACGCCGCCGGGGAGACCACGGTGGTGGTTCGCTGTCACGCGGGGGACGAAAAGACCGCCGTCGTTTCGAGCGACATTTGGGTGGCCGTCCGCCGATGGGCGCGGCGGCCGGACCACAACTGTCTGTTTGTGTTTTGTTCCAACTGCGACCTTTATCCCACCGCAGTGACGATTGTCGGGAATCGGCTTGACCGCATTCACGACGGTTCCGCCGGCGACGAGGACATTCACGTAGCCCGCCTCCTCGGACTGGAGGTCGACAGTGCACTGCTGCGCAACCTACGGGTCCACGTTCGAGCGGACCCTTCCGGCAACCTCGCGAACCACACGTTGAAACGAGTGGGCCCCTTGGTTGCCTCGACCGGCGATCTTGAAGTTCCGGCCCTCAAAAGGCTCCTGGCATCGTGCACCGGTGAGGAAGGGGCACCAAGAGTGATTTCGTTCGCGGAAGTTGATGCTGCGCTGAGCACCGAACGTGATCTCGGAGCCCCCACCGGCGCCCACCCGATAGAGGGCCCCGCGAATTACCGGGCCCGGGTTCTGGCGGCAATTCCGGGG
Organism: Actinomycetes bacterium; assembly: GCA_029263075.1. Taxonomy (GTDB): domain Bacteria; phylum Actinomycetota; class CADDZG01; order JAHWKV01; family JAHWKV01; genus JAJCYE01. The sequence goes on along the minus strand of JAJCYE010000060.1, from coordinate 12,581 downwards.
ACCCCGGCGTCCGTGGTGCGCGGCTGCCTATTTGACCACGGTTAGCAGCGGTCCACGGGCGAGGCAGACGATGAGCAAGGCGCTTTTTCACGAGCGTAGCGGCATGCCCGGAAGGGTCCGCTACGGGATCCCCAAGATACAGTCGGATCCGCCGCTGGCCCGGCAACTTCAGGACGCCGTAAAAGCCCTCCCCAACGTCAGGTCGGCCACCGCCAACCCAGTTTCGGCCGGTTTACTGGTTGTCTTCGACCCAAAGATCCCGTTGGGGGAATTCCAGGGCGGGTTGGAGGCCTTGCTCCCGGGCCTTGTGCGCGGGCTTCGGCCGCCCGCCAACGGGGGTTCTTCGCCCCGCCGTCCGCTCTCTCCGGTGCTGAGGGCGTATGGGCGACCGCCGGAGGATCTTGCCGGACCGGTCATTGCCTCCTTGTGCGCCTACTCGGTAGCTACCCTGCAGACACGCACGTTCGCCGCGATGTTGTCCGTCGCGGAGGGTGAACCCGAGCCCTATCTGGTCCGGTTGGGCATAACTCGCCCAAGGTCTCAACTGGTCGCCCTGGCGGCCGCGGCAACTCTGCTCTCCGGCCCCCTTTGGTGGGTCAACCACGCCAAAAGGAAGGCGTGGCGGACCCACATTCAGGAGACCGAACACATGTTGCGCTCCAGATTGTTTGCCCATCTACAGGCCCAAGACCTCGAATTCTTCGAACAGCACGGGGCGGGCACCTTAATGGCTCTGTTGGTGGGGGAAGTCGGGCGGGTAAGCGGGTTGGTCGAGGAAGTGGACGGGGTGATCGACTCGACTCTCAACGTCTTGCTGGCCGGGGGATCGTTACTCAAGAACTCACCTGCGATGGCTCTTATTGCGGGCATAACGGTTCCGGCGATGTTCACCCCGATGAAGGTTATGAAGCCTCAGGTTTTGAAGGCCTACGCCGACCAGGCGAGTACCAGCAGCGAGTTGCAGCAGGCCCTGGAGAACATCTTTTCCGGGATTGTGGAGGTAAAGAGCTTCACCGCCGAACAGATTGAAGGGGAGCGGGTTGAAGAGCTGAGCGGGAGGCTCGCCGGGCAGGCAATCGACGCCGCGGTATTCCCCAGCCGGCAGGTGGCAGCAGGGGGGAATATCTACTACGCCGGGTACATCCCAGCCCTTTTCTACGGAGCCAACAAGGTTCTGGCCGGGAGGCTCCCCAAGAGCGGGTTGTCGACAGTTAACTACTGGTACCCGAAGTTGGTCTCCTCGGTGGGCCGATTCCAGGATTCAACCGGCAAGTACTACTCAGCGGTGGCCGCCGCCGACCGGATCCTGTCGGTTCTGGATTCCAGCTCTCAAATCGATGACGGGACGGTTGCCCTGCAGCCGGAACGTGTTCGAGGGGAAATTGTCCTTGACGATGTCACCTTCGGGTACTTGCCGGGCCGTCCCGTGCTCAAGGGGCTGTCGCTGACCATCCCCGCCGGGCAGACGTTGGGGATTGTGGGCCACAGCGGCTCCGGCAAGAGCACCATGTTGCGGTTGCTGTTGCGCTTTTACCAGGCGAATTCGGGGACCATCACCTTGGACGGGCAGGATGTGCGAGATCTCCGGCTCAAGGACCTGAGGGCAGCGGTTGCTCTGGTCAGTCAGGATGTGTACCTGTTCAATGGCACCGTTCGGCACAACGTGCTCTACGGTCGTTCGAGCGCCGGTGATTCGGAGGTGATCGAGGCGCTGGACGCTGCGGGTGCCCGCGACCTGCTGGAGTCCCTTCCCGACGGTTTGAACACCGACGTCGGTGAGCACGGGAGCCGGCTTTCCGGCGGGCAACGCCAGCGGGTGGCCATCGCTCGGGCCTTGTTGAAGGGGGCGCCTATCCTCGCGATGGACGAGCCCACCGCCCACCTGGACTATGCAACAGAAGCTGCGGTCAAAGAGTCGCTCAAGAACGCCACCCGGGGTAAAACGGTGATTCTCATAGCCCACCGCCTGACCAGCGTGCGGGATGCCGACAACATAATTGTGCTCGACGGCGGCGTTATTGAAGAGCAGGGCCGGCACGAGGAGCTTGTCGGCAATGGTGGGCTATACGCCCAACTGTGGGAACTCCAGTCGTGAGAGGCCGATGCGGCGCCCCTTACGGCTTGATCCCCACGTAACTCTTAAGCTCCTTCTTGCCCTTCTCGAACTGTTCTTGGTACTTGCCGCGGGTCTGTTCCGGGTCCATCGTAAGGAACGTTCCCCCGGATTCGAAATGTTCGACAAAGACCCTCCCCAAGGCGTAGGTGGATGCTCCGGCGAGGACCGATCCACTAACAATGCTTGCGGCCGCAATCGGGAGCGACAGTTTGCTGAGAAGGACCAGGGCGAAGTTGTTGGACACGAACACCGATGCGCTGCCGGCTACCAGGGCGCTGCTGACGGCCTTCGCTTTCTCCTTGGAGAACTCCACACCGTAGATCTCGGCAAGAGAACGCAACATGGAGAGTTGGCTGGTTGCCAGAAGCGCCAGATCGACCGCCGGAAGCGGGACCAATCCGACCCCCAGAGATCCGAGCGCGAACTTGCGGATGACGTTGTGGGCTCTGTGTGAATGGTCGTCGTCGGGGACGGTATCGGGTGAGGTGGCTTCAGATTCAGGGGTTTCACTCAATGAACTTCCAATCCTGGACGTAGTTGCTGGGAATGGTCTTCGGGTAACCGGGGTCTGCCTGGTAGAGCACGGTGTCGTAACGAATCACCTGATCGCCCCGGAAGAACAACACCTTGGCGTTGCCCCAGTAGGCGGCGGCGTCGATTCGGTCGAACGTTACCCCGGCCCAACGCCGCGCAATCTGTTCCGGGTAGCCTTCGTCGGCTCGGTTCGTCAGGGTGTTGAAGCGGATGTACTCCCGCCCACAGAAGAAATAGAGCGCGTCCGGACCCACGTTGACCACTGCGTCTATGCGCTCAAACGTGACCCCCGGCCAGCCCTCGGAGACAAGCCGCGGGTAGCCGTCGTCTACCGACATGGTCTCAAGATCCCAGCGCAAGTAGCGGTCACGGTTAAAGAAATAGAGTTTGCGACTCAAATCTTCGCCTTCATGCGAGTTCATGTACTTACCGACGAAGCCGGCATCAACTCGTTCGAAATCCAACTCCTCGAGGCCGGGCCACGCCTCTTTGATGGACCGAGGCAGCGAGACCTCGCCGTCGTCCAGGCCGTAGGTGAAAAAGTTGCGCTCACCGAGCAGAAAGATGTCGTTTCCGGCGCGGAATGCCACCTTTAGGGGGGAGAACGCGGTCTCCTCCCGGTAGGCCTCCATGAGGGCGTCGGCCCTCTCCGCGTCGGCGACCAGGGTCCAGATCCCGATCGCCTCGAACTCGATGACCTGCGGATTGGCTTTGATGGTGGAAAGCCAGGCCAGGTACTGGTCTTCGTCCAGGGAACTGAGCGCCGCCAGTTGCAGTTCGTCGCCGCCCTTTCCGTACACCGAACACTCCGAGTTGGTGGCCAGCCGCTCCCTTTGTTTGTTGCGTTCGGCGTCAACGCCGGCGCTGCCGAAGCCCCCGTATGAAGCGTGGAGGCCGGCCTTGATGTCCTCCTTGCTCATGTTGGCGGACTTGGTCACCGTCAAAGCCAGCGTCGCTTTTCCCCCGATCCAAGCCCGTTTTACGTAGTGGGTGCCGTAGGTGTCGAAGAAATCCGCGTAGGCTCGCCGGTGACGGTGGCTGAAGGGAGTGGGGATGTCCCAACCTTCGCTAGGGTCGCGAATGCTACGGGCGTTGGGGAGATAAAGCGACCAGAGGGGGATGAACGACGTCCTCATGGCGTAGTACGCGTCGTCCTGGGTGCGAAGGTGCGTCGCCTGTCCGGCGCTGACATCAATGGTGATGGGAAGGTGGCTCGCCGCCAGGTTCGCATCGATCGAGGTCTGCTTTTCGAATCGCTCCCAGGACTCTTCGATAACCGTTTGGTTGAGCAGTTGGCCGGCCGGCATCGGGGGACTGTCGTTGACCTCGTATCCCTCGGGGTACCAGAACGTCCGGCCGGTCTCGTTGGAGTGGAAAACGTGCTTCTGGCGGATCTCTACCAGCGACGGTTTGAGGTCGTAGGTCTGATTGGGCCGGATCACCACGCCCCGACCCACCAACTCCATGCCCGGGAGCGGGACGACATCCGATGGGAGGGGGTGGCCTCCGGGAACCGTTGGCAGGATGGGGTGCGACGGCTCGATCTCGCCGGGAGGCGGGACCGCGGACACGGCAGGCGCAGGCCCGGTGGCCTCGGCTTGAGGTGATGCTGTGAATTGTCCCGACTTTGGATCGCGAACTTTGGTCATTCTCATTGCCCCCGCTGAGAAAATTATCCTGCCAGTTCGTTGGAGAGTCTATCGCCAAAATGGACTCCCAAACTAGGGGCATGCGGAAGAGGAGTTCCAGGTGAGTCCCGGCGCCCGGCCGGAATGAGCGTGCCTGAGCCTACGGATGGGCCTGCGCGGTAGCTGAAACCGCGCAGGCCCTCCCGATGCCTACTTGTAGACCCGGACGTAGTCCACGAGGGTTTGTGCCGGCAGCGGGGTGACGCCCGGCTGGAAGTCGTTGCCCGGCCACCCGAGGCCTTGAGTCAGCGCCACCATGTAGTCCTTGTTGAAGTTGGCGGCGCCCATGGTGTTGGTCAGGCACACCTGACCGTTGTAAATGATCTTGATCGACTCCGCGGTCCACTCGACAACGTAAGTGTTCCAGTCGGCGATGTTGGGGATCAGGCAGAAGTTGTTCGTGTCGGCGTTGTCGATTGCCGAGAGCGGGTGATGGATGTAGGGGATCGCTCGATCGCTGTACCGGCCGTAGACCTCCGCGATGTCGATCTCGCCCCTGCCCGGACCGCCGTTCAGGTCCTGGGGGAATAGCCAGAAAGCAGAATGGGTGCCCTGGACCTTGCCGGAGAGGATCTTTGCTCGGACCTCCACCCGGCCCCGGTTTACGCTCTTGCGCTGATAGGTGGAGACGGAACCGGAGGTGTATTGCGTGGTGCGGGCCACCGAGTCTTCGCAGATGAACGGCGCCGGCTCCATTCGGCTGGTGAGCACTAGGCTCCCGCCGCTCACCGACACGTTGTTCGGGGAGTCCATGAAGCAGTCGTGGTCGTTCGAGTCGAATCCGGTGCCCTTGGTGGGCTGAGGGAGCCACATGTTCCGGTCTAGGGCGGTGCCGTCGAACTCGTCGTTGAAGTCACAGGTCCACACGCCGCCCCCGGATTTTGGGACGGTCGGGTTGCCTCCGCATGCTGCATCTGGGACCGCAGGCGGGGCCGGGGAGGGCGTCGGGACAGGGGAGGCGGTGGGCGTCGGAACCGGGGTGTCGGCCGGCGGCTTCACGCACAAGCCGAATAGCTGCTGGAGGACATTGCAGGTGGGTGCGGGGTCCGTCGGAGGCTTGGTGCACAAGCCCAATAGCTGCTGGAGTGCGTTGCAGCCGGAGGACGGGGTCGCGGCGGCGGCCGGAGAGGCAGAGGTGATCAGGGGCAGCGAACCGGCGACCACCAACAACGTCAGGATTGATCGACGCTTCTTGTAGGGCTGGGACATTCGGAGGTTCTCCTTGGTCGGAGGCCGTCGTCCGGAGGACGGCGCGCCGTTTGGTCAACCTTTCTTTGCAGACATCGGCAAGAAACACGAAAACTGAAGCGAAAACCCAAAGTCCACCGGCACCGGTCGGCGGTGCGCCGAAACTCAACTTTGCCTCGGCTTATTATTGTCGGTCGGGCAACAGTTCCCGCATGGGTTCGCACCTGTTGCGGTAGGTCGCGGTCGTGATGAATCCGACCAAGCCCATTGTTCGTGTTGCCCTGTGCCTCTTGCCGGTCCTGCTCTTGTTGGGCTGCTCGCCGTCCGAGCCGACCGGTGACCCGATTCCTTCCATCGCGACGACGGATCCGGTCACCACGCCGGGACCGACGGGGTCGACCGCATCCTGTTCCGCGGCCGGACTCGAGTTGGGTGACGACCGAGCCGGAGGCGTGCCCGAGCCGGTAGCTTCCACTCGGATGCAGATTATCGAGGCGGCGCTGGCCTGCAACTTCGAGCGCCTGGAAGCACTCGCCATGGCTCCGGACGGCGCCTTTCAATACAGCCGGACCGAGGAGTCGGCCGGTCCTGCCGCGCAACCGGCGCAGTTCTGGCGAGCCCGGGAAGCCGAGGGCGACCCGATACTGGCATCGCTGGTCGAGATCCTGCGGACCGACCCCGACGTCAAGCAGGTCACCGACCCGGAGGGCCCGGGTTCGGGGTCCGAGGACGCCTACTACAACTTCCCGGGACCCGGATCTCCGGACGATCTGCTGGGCTACAGCACCTCGATCACCTCGACGGGGGACTGGATCTTCTTTCTCGGCCCGCAATAGCCGGGGCGGGTCTTGACGGGAGGTTGTGCCGGCCAGAGAATGCCGTTCCCTCCGGCTTGCAGGTTTCCGGGGTGAAGTAGCCGGGTAGCGATCGTGCAGATCCGGCCGCTAAGAACATCCCTGATCGGTGACGGGTTCTGATAGTTCTCATGGAGGAACAGGGTGCCCAACGAACTCGATCTAATGGTGCGGATACTCGTGGCGGCGCTTCTCGGCGCCGCGATCGGACTGGAGCGTGAACTGACCGGCCAAAACGCCGGCCTGCGCACCCACATAACTATTTCCCTGGGGGCGGCGCTGTTTGCCATCGGCTCCGCCTACAGTTTTACCGAATTCATTCAGCCCAGGGCGGACACGAACTATCAGGTCGACGTGTCCCGAGTGGCTTCGAACATCGTCACCGGGGTCGGGTTCCTGGGAGGCGGCGCAATTATTAAGCACGGGGCTTCGGTAAGCGGCCTCACTACCGCAGCCAGCATGTGGGTGACTGCGGCAGTCGGAATGGTGGTCGGTTTAGGAGGGTTCTTCTCGGCGACCGCAACCACCGTGGCTCTGCTTTTTGTCCTGGTGGGTCTGCGTGGCCCGCGCCGTTGGATCCAACAACGCTCCTCCGCTCTGGGGAGTGTTGCCATCGAATTGGAACCGGGCGCCGACGCGGGGGCGATTATCAACGAACTCCTATCCATGCCGGGGGTGACGGTCCGCTCCGTTTCGGTACATGAGGGTGACCAGAAGCAACGACTGGTTCGGGCCGAGATCAAAGGAGAAAATCTGCCGGCCCGCCTGGCGGAAATGTTGCAGAGGGAGGACGTTTCGGATATCGACATCGGGGATTGACCCAGCCCTGCAGACGGTGCGTCTCGTCGGCGATCACCAAGGCTTGAGAACCGGGCGCCCGTCCTTCCCTAGGTCCGCTTCCAGGCTTCCCGGAGTTTGGTACGGGGTCCGAACCGCAGGATGGCTCCTGAATAGATCCTGGCCCCGACCACTGCCAGCGCCCAGATTGAGAGAACCATCAGCCCGGCTGCTGCGGCCTGTTCGGTGAGGGGGACCGAAGACTGGGCCGCGCGCGCCGACATCAAGAAGGGCGCTACCGTCGGGACCAACGAACCGATCCGGGCGACGCTGCCTTCCGGGTTCTGTGAGGTAGCGAAGGCAAACATGTACGACGTCATCGCCACGCCCATGACTGGAAGGAAGGCTACCTGGAGGTCTTCCTGCCGGGAAACCAAAGCTGCCGCCACCGCAGACAGTACTGCATAAAAACTGAATCCCAGTAGGAACCAGAACATCGCGGTAAGGGCAGCAGTAACGCCGGCTTGGGGCAGACCGGAGCCGGTAGCGACCGCCGCCGCCCCGCCGGCAGCCGCCAGAATCGCGAGTTGCAACAGCCCCAGGCTGCCGATCCCCAAGACCTTTCCCGCCATCAGCCGGCGCGGAGTCACTGCCCCGAGAATGACCTCAACCACCCGGCTCGATTTCTCCTCCAGGACTCCGCTCATCACCCACTGCGAGTAGAGGAGGATCGCTCCGAACATTGCGGCAACGGCGAAGAACCCTACTTGGGGATCATCGTTGTTGCGGTCCGGTTCCAGGATCCGTTCTTGGAAATCGGGGGCGGCGCCCAGGGTTTCGGCGACCTTTTCAGGGTCCAGACCCGCCTCCCGCAGACGTTGAGACTGTTCGATGCGGCGCAGGGCTCCCCCCACCAAAGAGCGGAGCCGGTCGTCGTTGTCATTTTTGAGGATCACCGTCGCCGAGTTCACTATTGCCGCATCCACATCACCATCGAGCACCGCATCTTCAGCTTCTTGCAGCGCGATGTCCTCGACCAGCGAGTACCTAACGTTGAGCAGGGCGGCGGACTCTTCAATTGCCGGTCGTAGTTCGGCGGGAGTGTCCCCTATGAGCGCCAGTTGGTAGTCGGTTTCATCGTCCCCCGGGAAAAAGGTCGGGGCGGCAATGACGCCGATTACAAGGAGGACGGTGACCAATGTCGAGAACCGAAAGGCCCGGCCCCGGATGCGCAGGCCCAGTTCGCGGCCGGCCACCAGGCGGATCGTCTGCCAGGCGTTCACTGGCCCCGCTCAACCATGGGGACCCCAACCGCCTCGGCGAAGATTTCGGAGAGTGCCGGCGCGCCGTAGCTGAACCTGTTGACTTCGCCGTTCTTTTGGGCCTGGACCAGCAGATGTTCGACATCGGCTTCTTTAGGAATAAGGTAACGAGCCCAGCCGTTGCGCCGTTGCAGGAGTTTGGCCTGACGTTCCTCCGGCACCCAGTCTCCGGCGCCCCCGATCTCCAGAACCCGGTACGGCTGGGCCTCCCGAAGGTCGCGAATGGTGCCTGTCACCGCGATCTCGCCGCGATTGATGATCACTACCTCTTCGCAAACATCCTCCACCAAGTCCAATTGATGGCTCGAAAGCACTACCGCCGCCCCGGATGCCGCCAGTTCCTCAAGAACCGCGGACATGGAACGTACCGCCAGAGGGTCCAGACCGGAGAACGGTTCGTCGAGCACGATCAAATCCGGGTTGTGCACCAGCGCGGCGGCAAGCTGAACCCGCTGCTGGTTGCCGTGGCTCAACTCTTCGACTTTGGATTTGGAGCGGTCGGTTAGCCCGAGCCGGTCGAGCCACCGCACAACGGCCTTTTCCGCCTTCTGACGGGGCATTCCGTGAAGCCGTGCGTAGTAGACCAGTTGGAGGGCGACCTCCATGCTGTTATACAGCCCTCTTTCCTCCGGCATGTACCCGAAACGGAGGCGGTCACCGGCGGTGACCGGAGACCCCATCCAGCGGATCGCCCCGCCGTCCGGGGCAATCAGGCCGAATATCGCCCGCATCGTGGTGGTCTTGCCGGCTCCGTTGGGACCTAGAAATCCGGTGACCCGGCCCGGCTGCACGGCGAAGCTGACGTCGTTAAGGGCCGCGACCCCGTCGTAGCTCTTGGAGAGTCCGTCGACCTCAAGCATCTAGTGATGAGGATATACGGGTCCGGACGGGCGTCGGGCTCTAGGCGAGGTCGGCGCAGGCGATCTTTTGCTGGTGGGTGTGCCCAGCTCCCATTGCCTGGCCGGACATATCGTCCGATCCGGACATGGTGTCGGGATTCTCATGTACCACCACAGCGCGGAGCTGGGGGTCCGCAACGGCCTGCTCGTTGGAGGTTGTGGCATCGGCGGAACCTTCGGCGTCCGCGACAAAGTTCCAGTGGATCTCGTTGGGGGGCATGTCCGAACCGGCTGGGTCGAACTTGAAATGGGGTCCACCCTGGTCCATGTCGCAAGCCTGCTGGTGTACGTGTGCCACGTAGGCCGTGCCGGGCTTCAGCCCGCTCAGCGATATCTCTCCCTCGGTGCCACTATCGAGCTTCAAAGTTGCCGTTCCCTTAACGTCGTCGTATCCCTCGGGGCGTCCGTCCAGGAGTTCAAAAGAGGCCGACACCGCGGTCCCCGTCGTGGCCGTTTCACTGGGCGAGGATTCCGGGCTCGGGGATTCGGCGGTGTCGCTCCCATCGGTGGAGCACCCGGTCAAAGCGAGAATGCCCGCAGCCATCACCGTGCCGATACGTGAAGTCTTGTTTCTCAAATACATCCCGTCGTCCTCCTTGGTGTCGGTCGATGGATCTACGAGATACCGGTGCGGTCGTCTCTCTCGTAGGCGTCCAGATTCACTGAAGCACAATGCGCCGCGATGGTCAGGACAAGGCGCTTGTGCTGGAGCTTGGGCACGACCCGCGGCCGCGAAATGTTGCGATGGCGCCGGCAGGCCTTGACCCAGGAATGATATCAACCCGGCGAGGCGGGTTTCGTTTCGATGTGGCTGCCGCCGGCCCTCACCGGGTGCGCAATACCAAAAGAGCGCCGGCCCCCGGGGGCCGGCGCTCTTTTGGTATTACAGGGGTGAAGATGCCTACGGCATCAGCACCTGGTCGATGATGTACACGGTTGCGTTGGCGGTCTGAACGTTCCCGCAGACGACCGAAGAATTGCCGTCGACCGTGAAGTCTTCTCCACTGCCCTCGACCTCCAGAGTTGAACCCTCCAGGGTCTCGTGCTCACCGGCGAGGTCCTCCGGGCTCAGCCTTACAGGCAGAACGTGGTAGGTAAGGACCTTGGTCAGCAGGCCCTTGGGGTCTGCCAAAGCTGCGTTCAGGGTGTCCTGGTCCATCGCTTCGAAGGCCGAGTTGGCGGGAGCAAACACGGTAATGCCCTCGGCGCTGTTCAAGGTGTCACCCAGTTCCGCTGCGGTGACCGCGGTAACCAGGGTGGTCAGCACCGGGTTGGCCGATGCGGCGGTGGCAACCGGAACCTGAGCCATCCCATTGAAGCTGCCGGCGCCGTCGGCGGGGACCGCTTCACAGCCGGCACCGAAGTTGATCGGGGCTGCTTCGGTGGTTTGGTCGTCGGTTCCTTCGTCTGCAGGTTCATCGGTGTTGGAACAGGCGGCGCCCAGCAGCATCACGCTCAGCAGTAGGGCGACCATCGAGATCGGGCGGAAAAAGCGCTTCTTCATCATGTTGTCCTTTCGGTTCGGCTGCTTTGCAGCCATTCGGGTGTAGCGGCTGATTTTGCGGATGGCCTCACATCGGAATGCTCATCCGCCGAGCTCAGGCGTCCATCACCGTCACCACGATTGCGTGCCAGCCGGTGGCGCCGTCCGGGAAGGGTTTGACCCGCTCCTCGGGTTGGGTTTTGCCCTCGCCGTCGGTCGATCGGACCTGGAGTTCGTGCCGGCCCGGGGTGGCATCCCACTCCCAGACCCACTGACGCCAGGTGTCGATGGATGCCTCGGCCGCCAGGCGAGCGGTTTGCCACGGACCACCGTCCACCCTTACTTCCACCTTCTGGATGCCCCGGTGCTGGGCCCAGGCCACCCCGGCAACCGCAACCTTGCCCGGTTGAGGCCGGGATAGGGGAGCCGGGGTGTCGATCCGGGAGAAGGTCTTGATGGGAGCCTTCGGCGCCCATCCCCGGGCCGTCCAGTAGGTGTTGGCGGCGGCGAACGTGCTCAACTGCAGATCGACGAGCCACTTGGTGGCGGAGACGTAGCCGTAGAGACCCGGAACGATCATCCGCACCGGGAATCCGTGTTCGGCGGGTAGGGGTTCGCCGTTCATGGAGACGGCCAGCATGGCGTCGCGGCCGTCGACGATCGTTGCAACCGGGGTGCTGATGGTGAAGCCGTCGCTGGCTTTCGATATCACCAGGTCGGAGCCCGATCGAACGCCCGCCTCGTCCAGTAAGTCCTTAAGCGGAACCCCGACCCATCGAGCGGTCCCGGCGTAGCGGCCCCCTACTTCGTTGGAGACGCAACTCAGGGTGATGTCCCGCTCGATCATGGGACGGCTGACCAGCTCTTCGAAAGAAAGATTGAGCTGGTTTTCGACCATGCCCCCTACTTTCAGGCGCCAGTCGTCGACGTTCAGCCTTGGGACCACCAGGTTGGTATCGACCCGGTAGAAGTCCCGGTTGGTTGTCATGAATGGAGTCAGGCCCTTCAGCTTGAGGTCGACGCCGGCGGGTAGCGCTTTGGCCGGGCTGACGGCCTTAGGAATTTGAAGGTTGGCCCGGGAGGCCAGGCTGGCCTGGGTCTTGCCCCGCAGCAGCGCCCAACCGATGGATCCGGAAAGAGCCGCCGCACCGACGGCCAAGGCGGCGCCGCCCACAAAACGGCGGCGGCCCGAGTCGACACCTTGCTCGGCCGGACGGCCGGCGGACTCCGAAACGGGGAGCCTTCCGATCAGGAACAACAGCCCCCCGGCGCCGGCGATTGCTCCGACGATGGCGGGTACTGCGTCCAGTGCCGCGCCCGACGGGGAAAACGCGGCCGCTGAGCCGGCCGCCAGGCCAAAAATGAGCATGCCGGCCACGCCGACAAAGGGTTTCCTGGCCGCTGCGATACCAATGGCCGCGGAGAGGACGGCCACACCGAGAGCCAGGCTGCCGAGAAGAACAATCTTGTCGTAGACGCCGAAGACCCGGATGGCGAATGAAACCACCGGTTGGGGGGTGAGTTCGATCATCTTGCCGCCTACCGCAACTATCGGCGAAGACTGAGGACCGACAAGTCCGGCCAGAAGCTGGGCGATGCCGAGTACTACGCCGCCGGCCAGCAGGCCGGAAAGGCTGCCGCGCAGCAGGGGAGCGAGCGCTTTGGTTCTTTCTCGTATGGTCATGCAAGGTGTTCGCGACGGGAACACAAATGGATTGGT
>JAJCYE010000059.1 GCA_029263075.1 Actinomycetes bacterium | reverse complement strand
CCGGCGGATCTTGCTGATAGATGCCGGGGATCAAAGCAACCTTGCCGCCCATGGGATAGGAGGCCTGCTGGGCCACGACGGCCGGGCACCCTCCGAGTTCTACGCCGCCGGCCGCAAGGAGATTGCGTCTTACCCGTCGGTGACTTTTCGGCAGGGGCGGGTCATGAAGGGCGAAACCGCTGCCGGAGTCGGCTTTGTGCTCACCCTGGAGGACGGCTCTACCGAACAGGCTCGCCGGGTCGTACTCGCCACCGGAATGGACTACGACTATCCCCAGGTGGACGGAATCGGCCCGTTCTGGGGACGCTCGGTGTTTCACTGTCCGTTCTGTCACGGATGGGAGGCCCGTGACCGGTCTTTGGGGATCCTGGGTGGCAGCCCCGCGGGGGTCCATCGGGCCCTGCTCCTGCGGGCTTGGAGCGACGACATCACCTTGTTTACCAATGGTCCGGCCGGGTTGGATGAACTGGAACGAAAACTCCTGGCAGATGCTGGTGCCGGCATCGACGAACGGGTGGTCTTGGGGTTGAAGGGGGAAGGCGACCAACTTGAAGAGATAGTTTTCGCCGGGGGTGACTCCCGCTCTTTGGGTGGCCTGCTCGTCCCGGTGACAATGCGGCAGCGGTCACTGCTGTCCGAGCAACTGGGGGCGGCTGCGGCACCGGCCGGCCCGATTTCCCTCAACGCAGTCGCCGTCGACCAAACCTTCACCACCAACGTGCCCGGCCTATTTGCCGCGGGGGATATCAGCGCTCAGATGCCCTCGGTGGCCAATGCTATTGCGTCCGGATCCAACGTTGCGGCGGCAGTGGTCCGTAGCCTGGTGGTGGAGGCCTAAGGGATCGGGGTCCTCAAGCCCCTGGGCGAAAACCTAGCCCGCGACCGTGATAACCACCTTGCCCTGGGCCCTGCCCTCCTGAACGTACCGGATGGCAGCCCCCGCTTCACGCAACGGGTAGGTGCGATCGATCGCCGGCATGACCCCACCTGCCTCAATCAGCCCGGCAAGGGTGGTGAGATCCCTTCCGTTTTCGCTGGAAACCAGACCGGTAAGCCTCTGCTTAACAAAGGGAGAGATCGCCAGGGCTTTGAAGGTACGGGTCAGGGTTGCGAACCACAGGCTGGTGGATTCGGCGCCGACGATAACCAGGCGACCGTCGGCGGTGAGGGTGCGGCGCAGCTTGGAGAGTGGGCTGTTGCCACCCGTATCGATGATGACGTCGTATCGGATCGAACCGTCCAGGTAGTCGTCCCGGGTGTAGTCAAAGACTTGCTCGGCCCCCAGCTCTTGGACCATGGCGACCTTGGATGTTCTGCAGACTCCGCTGACCTGGGCACCGTAGGCCCGGGCGATCTGAACTGCGAATGAGCCCACGCCGCCGGATGCTCCGATTACCAAGACCTTTTCCCCGGCTTGGACTCCGGCTTTACGTACTGCCTGCAGGGCGGTAACTCCGGAGATCGGAGCGGCCGCGGCCTGCTGTGGGGTCAGGTTCGCCGGTGCCGGAGCCAGCCTGCCGGCTTTGACCACGGCGTACTCGGCGAACGAGTTTGAGCAGGTTCCGTAAACCGGTTCGCCCGGCTGAAAAGCGGTGACGTTGCTGCCTGTGGACTCAACCGTCCCCGCCAGGCATCGACCGGGGTTGCTCGACTTGGGGGACCGGAGCCCGAAGCCGGCCATTCGGACCGGGTAGGGGAGCCCGGTCATGAGATGAACCGTACCCATGTCCACGCTTGCGGCCTCCACCCGGACCAAGACCTCGTCCTCGCCTGGAGTAGGCCGGTCGATCTCGGCATACCGGACCACGGCCTCGGGATTTGCGCCGTAGGACTCCTGCACTATCGCTTTCATTCTGGCGGTGCCGTGGGTGGGTCGTGCCTGGTCCCTCTCAACCTCGGATGTGGCTGAATTCATGGAGCTACTCCTTCCAGCGATCGTGTATTTACGTTGTAAGGTAACCTTACGCCGTAAGTTGCTTCCGGTCAAGCAACGGTGCCGGGATGATGGATTACGATGTAAGTCGATTGGTTCGACGGGAGGATGGAATGGCGCAGAAGAGGGGGTCGACCCAGAATCAACGGTCGCCGCTCAGCCGGGATCGGGTGCTGAAAGCTGGGGTCGCCCTTGCCGACCGCAACGGCATCGGGTCGCTGACCATGCGCAAACTCGGCGACTCCCTGGGCGTCGAGGCCATGTCGCTTTACAACCACGTCGCCAACAAGGAAGCCCTCCTGGACGGCATGATCGACCTGGTGTTCGAGGAGATAGATCTGCCGGATGCCGACTGGAAGTCGGCGATGCGCGAGCGGGGCGCTTCGGCTCGTGGTGCACTTACGCGTCATCCGTGGGCAATCGGCTTGATGGAATCGAGGGTTTCCCCCGGACCGGCTACTTTGCGACACCACGATTTGGTGATCGGGTGCCTCAGGAAGGCGGGATTTTCGGTAGCCCTTGCCGCACACGCATTCTCCGCCCTGGACAGCTACATCTACGGTTTTGCAATGCAGGAGACGGCGTTGCCGTTCGATGGAGGGGACGAAGCCCAGATGGCGGATCTGGTGCAGGGGATCCTGAGGGGCATACCGGAGGATCGGTATCCGCACCTGAGAGAACTCACAGTCGAACACGTGCTCCGGCCGGGTTACAACTACGGCGACGAGTTTGCTTACGGCCTCGAACTCATTCTCGAGGGGCTGCAAAGGGACCTCGGGGCGCAACGGAAGCGCAGTTAACTCGGGTGGCAGCTTGGTTACCGTAGGTGGCCACGGTTATACTTCACCCCTGATTCGAGCCACCCGGTGGGTAACTGCTCGAAGCGTCGGCAGGGCTGCCCGCGCTTCAAGGCGCGGCACCGATTCCCGTAGGAGGAAGTACATTGAACATCGAGGTGCGTCGACCCTTTACCCGCGATCCGGGTAAGGCCAGATTTAGGGCCACTTATCTGGTGAGTGACGTACCGTCGCCGGGGTGTGTACAGGTGACGGTTACGTTGGCCACACGCATCCAGCTGAGCCAGCAGATCCTCAATGAGGGGATCAAATACACCGAAGCGCTGCTTGCGGAGTGTGCCAAGGAGTTGGTGAAGGCCCACGTCACCAAAGGTGGGAAGCTGGATCCGGAGTGCAGCACCGCACCCTCTCCGGATGCGATCTTCCTTGACTACGGGGACTTCGACTTGATGCTGGAAACGGCAACCAACCTCTCCGAGGTCGAGGACTAAACCGACCTCTCCCGCACGCCCGCCTACCTACGGTGGGGTGGGCGTTGGGCCCGCCCAGGGCCGGCGGAGTAGGACGGGCGCCGACCGCCCTACATGTGTTGACTGGCATTCGCTACCAGCCTAGGATTCGCGCGGGTGGGCGAGGATGCGCCCTGAGGGCTGGGAGGCAACAGTGTCAGAACCTGAAGCTAATTCGGCGTTGTCCGCGAAGGGCCGGGGAAGGGCCGCGAGTTTGCGCTCGCGCCCCAAACACCGAATCCAAAACGCGTCCCGGCGCGGCGCTCGACGTGCGATAGGTGTCCTGGGCCTGACCGCTATGCTCTGCAGCCTCTTGGTGGCCGTCGCTTCCGCAGCCACGAACTTCACCCTTGTTGTGCAGACCTCCGGCGCCGGGGGAGGCGCGGCGACCGCCACGGGGGAGGTTGCATCGGACCCCGCAGGCATCTCATGTGCGAAGTCGCTGGATGGGGACAACCAAGGAACCTGTTCGACAGGGTTCGAGTCGGGGACCGAAGTGACCCTTAGTGCAAATCCAACCTCTACATCGACCAGGGCCGTGCTGTTCGGAGGCGGTTGTTCTTCGGGGCTCGGCGCTGTGGGAGAAGCGGTCACGTGCACCACTACGCTCAGCCGGGCTCGGACCGTTTCCGCCGTCTTCAGCAAGCCCGCCCCGGTGGTCCTCACCGTGGGAACCCTAGGTGTTGGGACCGGAGCATCTCTTGCCGAAGGGTCGGTGTCCTCAACGCCGGTCGGGATCACCTGCAGCCGTGCGGCTGAAATGGACGCCCAGGGTGACTGCTCCGAAAGTTACGACGACGGAACCGTGGTTGAGGTGACCGCCACCCCGACTTCACCGAACACCCGTGCGGCGGTCTTCGGCGGTTGTTCGGCGCCCCTGGGGGCGCCCGGGGATCCGGTCAGCTGCAACGTGACCATGGACCGGTCCCGATCGGTTACAGCGGCGTTCAGCCGGCCCGCGCTTTTGGAATTGTCGGTGACGACATTTGGGACCGGCACCGGCGGCGCCGGTGCGGCCGGATCGGTCACGTCTAGCCCAAGTGGAATCAGCTGTGACAGGGTGGACGGGTTGAACAATCAGGGCGATTGCGCGGGAGACTACGATCCCGGGACGGTGGTTACGCTAACTGCCACGCCTTCGTCTCCTAACACCCGGGCCTCCATTGTTGGCGCATGCTCCGCGCCGCAGGGAGCCATCTCAGAGGCGGTCAGTTGCGATGTGACCATGGATTCCGCGAAGTCGGCGTTCGTCCTGTTCTCGAAGCCGGCGCCGCACGTCCTAACGGTAAACACCCTTGGGACCGGGACCGGCTCGGCCGGGGCTGCCGGAACGGTGACGACAGAGCCGGTGGGAGTGTCCTGCTCCCGTGCCGGGGGAATAAATAACGAGGGCGACTGCAGCGAGACCTTCGAGGCGCTGACCGTGGTGGTAATAACCGCCACGCCCGAGGCCGATACGAAGGCGGCGATGTTCGGCGGAGGGTGTACCGCTCCGCAGGGGGCCGTCGGCCAGGCCGTGAACTGCACGGTGACAATGAGCCAGGCGCGAACCGTTTTCGCGGCATTCAACCGAACCGAACCCAACTAGGCACCGGCATTGAGGGCGGCGCCGGGATGCCGGCGCCGCCCTTGGTGCGCCCGGCTCCTCGGCGGGCCGGGCCATGGAGTTGCGAGGACCGGCGGGATCAGGCGTGTTCGGGGATATCCACCATCAGCCGGTTGCGCCCGGATCGTTTGGCCCGGTACAGAGCCTGATCGGCGCGACCGACCACAGACTCGGCGGTTTCTCCCTCCCGGATGCCCGCGACGCCTGCGCTCAAGGTGGCCGGTGCCGGGAGTTGGGGATTCTCTGCAGTTGCCCGGGCGACACACTCCCTGAATCGCTCGGCACCCCTCGCTGCCTGTTCGATCGATCGGTTGGGCATGATCAAAAGGAACTCCTCGCCCCCGTATCGGTAGGCCAGGTCGCCCTGGCGGAGTTGTTCTCCGAACACTTTCCCGACCTCAGCCAGGACCGCATCTCCCTTCTGGTGGCCGTAGGTGTCGTTGTAGGACTTGAACTCATCGATGTCGAATAGCGCGATGTTGAACCTGTGCGCCTCACGAAGGAACCGGGCGTGAATCCCGGGGAGGTCATCGTTGAGCTTCAACCGGTTTCCGAGCCCGGTCAGGGCGTCCCGGTGGGCGGCCTCGTTGAGGCGGAGGTTTGCCGTTTCCAGTTGCCTGCGGGTCTGGAGCATGTCCCGGTGCAGGTTCCTGACCCGTTCGGCGACGATTAGCCGGGCCTGTAATCCTTTGAGATCGAGCGGCTTGGTCAGGTGGTCGTCCACGCCCGCCCGCATCGCGGTGATCACGTCACTGTGTTCGCCGCGGGCGGTGAGCAGTATGAAATACGGGTATTCAATCGCCGGGTTGGCGCGAACCCTTTCGCACAGCTGAACACCGTTGAGGCCGGGCATGAGCCAGTCGCTGATCACGATGTCGGCGCCATCGGCGAGAAGATGTTGCCATGCCGATTCCCCGTCACCGACCGTTCGGCACTCGTGACCGAAACTGTTGATGAGTTCGCGCATCACCTCGAGCAGCAGGAAGTCGTCGTCGGCAACCAGTACCCTCAAGCGGGGCCGCCGGCGAGTTCTGACTCAAAAAATTCTTGCAGTCTGGCGTACTCCCGGAGTATCTCGCCCATCAGTTCCTGGCTCGAGATGCCCTGTGTCCGGGCGCCTCCCAGCCGGTGGGCCAGGTCGCTCAGTACCACTGCCCCTATGGTCCCCATGCTCCCTTTGAGCTGGTGGGCGAGGGAGGCAACCTTGTCCTGATGGTTGTTGCGGACCGCCGAATCCAGTTCGGCGATCAGGCCGGGGGTTGAGGACAAGAATTCCCGGCAGATCCGGCGATAGGCGGCGGCGGAGAACTGCATCTTGAACTCGGCAAGTTTGTCGGTCGGCGCCGGTTCCGGCGGGATCCGATCATCTTGGGGCTCAACGAATTCTCTCGTCTCAAAACTCCTGTGTCGGTTGCAAGCCCCGATCAAAGAGTACTTCGCACCATCGAATCCAACAATCCAGGCAACAGCTCACAGGCGCCGTGAAAAGGGGGTGACCCGGTTACTGATGTTTGAGCAGATAGTCCATGTAGAGGGGACGCATCGCGTCGGCCAACTCGCCTTCGTCGGCGTGGATTGCGTCTTGGAGGCGTTTGGCCAGACTGGAGACGTCCTCGTTGGCCTCGTCCCGGTGGCCTGCCACGATCTCCGCTGCGGGCACGCTGGCCAGCAGGTCTAAGAAAAAATGGACGTCCAGGTGCTTGAGCGCCGTTCGGGTGGCCTTGTCATGAAGCTGCTTGGAAGTAAACGAGTCGAGTTCCTCGAAAGTTGTCATGGGGGCAGCCTACGGCCGTTTGAATGGCGCCGCCACCTCGCTCCTGGTCGGCGCCGCGCGGTCCCAGTCCTCTTGCGTCCGTAGCAAGGTGGTGGTGTGATCGATTGACCTTGACGGCCACCGACGCGAAGCGAGCAATCGAAGCGGTATACCGGATCGAGTCGTCCCGGCTGATCGCCGGACTGGCGCGCTACGTCAGGGATGTCGGTTTGGCGGAGGAACTGGCTCACGATGCGCTTGTGGCCGCCCTCGAACAGTGGCAGCAAACGGGCGTGCCGGAAAACCCCGGAGCATGGTTGATGTCCGTCGGAAAGCGCCGCGCGGTCGATCTGTTCCGCCGCAATTCCACCCTTGCTCGCAAACATGAGGAGATCGGCCGTGAGCTACAGACGCGGCCGGGGGGCGCCGACGGCGAACTGGAAGCGGTTGTAGAAGACGACGTTGGCGACGACCTGTTGCGCCTGATGTTCGTCTCGTGCCACCCGGTGTTGCCAACCGATGCCCGGGTGGCGCTGACCCTGCGCCTGTTGGGCGGTTTGACCACGGGTGAGATTGCGCGGGCGTTTTTGGTACCCGAGTCAACCGTCGCCCAACGCATCGTCAGGGCGAAGCGGTCGCTCTCCGAAGCCGGCGTTGCGTTCGAGGTTCCCCAGGGAGCCGAATTGGCGGAGCGGTTGTCGTCGGTTCTGGAGGTGGTCTATCTGGTGTTCAACGAAGGCTATTCCGCCACGACCGGGGCCGACCTGCTTCGTCCCGAGTTGTGCTCCGACGCCCTGCGGCTGGGGCGGATCCTGGCCGAACTGACGCCGGCCGAGCCAGAGGTGCACGGCCTGGTTGCTCTCATGGAAATCCAGGCATCCCGGAACCGGGCTCGCGTGGGCCCCGGCGGAGACCCGGTGCTCCTGCTGGACCAGAACCGCGCCCGGTGGGATTGGATCCTGATCCGGCGAGGACTGGCGGCGTTGGATAGGGCGCAACGGCTGGGCGCCGCCGCCGGCCCCTACGTGTTGCAGGCGGGAATAGCTGCTTGCCATGCCCGGGCCCGAACGGCTGCCAGCACCGATTGGGTCCGGATAGCCAGGCTATACGCCCAACTGGCGGAAGTGGTCCCGTCGCCGGTGGTTGAACTCAACCGGGCGGTCGCAGTCGGGATGGCCTTCGGGCCGGCCCTGGGCCTGCAGCTTGCCGATTCCTTAACCGAAGTTCGGGCACTTGTGGGCTACCACCTGCTGCCTGCGGTCCGCGGAGACCTGTTGCAAAAGCTCGGTCGGCTGGCTGAGGCGGGCGATGAATTTGAACGGGCGGCGGGAATGTCCCGCAACGCGCGGGAGCGGGCACTCTTGAGTTCCCGGGCGGCAGCTTGCCGCCAAGGTTTGGCGGGTCAAATGCCCGGCTAGAAAAAAAGTGGCCCCCGGTGTCGAAAACCGGGTTCTCCCTTCGACGCCTACTCGCAAGGGGAAAACGACCGAGAAGGAGGGACGAGATGCGATTTATGGTCATGGTCAAGGCGACCGAGGAGTCTGAAGCGGGCATCATGCCGAACGAAGAGTTGTTGACGGCGATGGGTGCTTACAACGAAGAACTGGTCAAAGCGGGCGTCATGCTGGCCGGTGAAGGTTTGCACCCGAGTTCTAAAGGAGCCCGGGTGAGGTTTTCCGGGACCGATCGCTCCGTAATCGACGGTCCGTTCAGCGAGACCAAAGAGCTGGTCGCCGGGTTTTGGCTGTTCGATGTGAAGTCCGTGGAGGAGTGCCTCGAGTGGGTAAAGCGGTGCCCCAACCCAATGACGGGCCCGAGTGAGATCGAGATCCGCCAGGTATTTGAGGTCGACGACTTCGGCGATTCATTCACCCCCGAACTCCAAGAGCAGGAACGGCGACTGAAAGAACAGCTGGGCTAGTCGGGTCTGCCTGCGGTTTTCCGGGGCGGAGTCTTTGGATTGCCCTCCCGTTCTGTTCGCAAAATCGGGAGGGCTCCTGATATCCTCCCGGTTTGCTCAGGTTACCAACACGGGAGGTGTCAGGAGATGACGGACGAAGAAGGGACAGTCGAACGCCAATACACGGCATGCGTAAACGAAGATTACCAGTACAGCATCTGGCCCGTCGATCGGGACATGGCTATTGGTTGGACTGCCATCGGAGATCCGGGTACCGAGGAAGAGTGTCGCCAGTATCTCAAGGAGACAGTGACCGACATGCGCCCGCATCAGTTTGGGGACCACCAGCAATTCTGAGCCCGGTGTCCCGGCAGTAAACCCCGTTCAATACCCCTCGACAGACCTGGGAGCCAGGCTTCTTGGAGTACCACGCCGGGCCGCGTCGGGTCGATGCCGGATGCCGGATTAGGAGCCGGTTCGCGCTGAGCCCAGGGGGTCCGGCTCCCCCGGGGCGCAGGAAGTGGTCCGCCCGAAAGGATCAGGACTGCGGGATGCTCCTCCCCGTAATTGTCTCCAGCGATATCCGGATCCAGTGTTCGGAAGAGTCGGTTGCCCACGACTTTAGCGGGCCATGCCGCAGTTCATACAACTCCTGGGGATCGGTGACCTCCCGGGCTTCGCCCTGGACTACAACGCTCCATCCGGATCGGTACAGCGAGCGGCTCCCGTCCACCTCGAAGGCGGCCGGGGCACCGCCTCGAAGTTCGCTCAGCTTGGTTCCGGCAGCGGTGCAAAACACCACCGAGTCGTCGTCGGCCCGGTAGTTGACCGGGAAAATCATCGGCCGCCCGCCCGAGATGAACGCAACCCTTCCCAGCTTCGACTTGGTCTTCAACAGCTCCAAGCAGTCCTGCTCGCTTAGCTGT
>JAJCYE010000058.1 GCA_029263075.1 Actinomycetes bacterium | reverse complement strand
TGCATCGAGGTGAACCCCAGGGCTTCCCGCACGGTGCCGTTCGTGGGCAAGGTAACCGGTGTGCCGCTGGCCCGGGTGGCGGTCAGGGCGATGATGGGGGAGAAGCTGGCCGGGATGGCCGGGCTGCCTCCCAAGCCGGCCTCCGGACCCTGGTGGCCCCTGGACCTGCTGCGCCACAGCGGGGTCAAGGAGGCGGTGCTCCCGTTTGCCCGCTTCCCCGGCGTGGACACCCTTTTGGGCCCCGAAATGCGCTCGACCGGGGAGGTCATGGGGATCGACTACGACCTGGGGGCAGCTTTTGCCAAGTCCCAGGCGGGCGCCGGATCCGGGCTCCCGGACAAAGGAAGTGTCTTCATCTCGGTCGCCGACCGGGACAAACGTGCCGTGGTGTTCCCCGCAAAACGCCTCGCCGAACTGGGATTCGAACTGCTGGGCACCGAGGGGACCTGCCGGTTGCTGGGGCGGGCGGGAATCGCCTGCGCCGAGGTCACCAAACACTCCGAGGGTTCGCCCAACATCGTCGACCGGATCATGGCCAACGAGGTGGACCTGGTAATCAACACCCCGTTCGGCAAGGGTGCCCGGTCCGACGGCTACTTCATCCGCACCGCCGCCGCCGCCCGCGGGGTGCCGTGCATCACTACCCTGGCCGGTTTGCAGGCGGCGGTCCAGGGTATTGAGGCTTTGGGGCAAGGTTTCGAGGTGACCGCAATTCAGGACTTCTTGGCCGATCCCGCTATGGTATTCAGTAAGGCGAGTGCCGCCTCCGGGGGATCTTTGAATCCCGGCACCGAAGTTGCCGGGTGAGCAGAGTTCGTCCTAGGAATTTGGATTGGATGGAGATGGTCGACGTGTCTCAGTTCCGAAAATCGTTCCTGACGCGGGGTTGGGCCGCGAGCGCAACCGCGTCGTTGTGGACGCCAGCTCACGGGTCCCGTCGGGGACCGGGCGCAACCCAACCGTGATCCAACAACAGGCACAGATCCTCTCCTACAAAAAGCTGCGGGACGACTACTTCCTGCTGACGATCGTGGCCCCCGAAATTGCCGAGACCGCCAAGCCGGGTCAGTTCGTCAACATCCGGCCCCCGGCCGACCGGCAGTTCATCCTGCGCCGCCCGTTCTCCATCTACAAAGTCAACCGGCGGGGGGAGTGGGCCGCCACCATAGAGGTGGTGTTCGACGTCCGCGGCGGCGGCACCGCGGCGCTGGCATCCCTCAGGGCCCACGACATGATCGACATCGTCGGCCCCATCGGCCGCCCGTTCGCCATTCCCAAGAACCGCAACTCCTGCCTCCTGGTGGGCGGAGGCATCGGGGCGGTGCCGTTGTTCTATCTGGCCGAGGAGTTGAAGGGCGCCGGCAAGCGGGTGGATGTGTTGTGGGGAGCCCAGACCGCCAGCAAACTTTTGAACCCCATCGACGCCAAACGTTTCGGCGCCCAGGCCGTGTTCACCACCGAGGACGGCAGCGAAGGCGTTAAGGGCCGGGTCACCGATGTCATGGATGATCTTCTGGAGAAGTGCGGAACCGAGGTGATCTACGCCTGCGGGCCCAACGGCATGCTGGAGGCGGTCACCCGGATCGGCCAGAAGCACCGGATCCCGGTCCAGGTGGCGATGGAGGCCCTGATGGGCTGCGGCTACGGCATCTGCATGACCTGCGTCCAGCCGGTCTGGAACAAGACCCGGGACCAGATAGTGCACGTGCGGACCTGTGTCGACGGTCCGGTGTTCAACGGTGCCCGGATCGCCTGGGACAACTTTGCCTCGGACCCGAGCGTCCGCGCATCCCCGGCAGGAAACTGATGGCCAAGGCCCCCGACCTGTCGATCGACCTCGCGGGTATCCGCCTGCGGTCGCCCGTTGTTACCGCTTCCGGCTGTTTCGCCTCCGGCAAAGAGGCCTCTGAGTTCGTCGACCTCAAAAAGATCGGCGCCGTGGTGGTCAAGTCCATGACCATGGAACCGTGGCCGGGCAAGCCCACTCCCCGGATGGCCGAAACGCCCTCGGGAATGTTGAACGCCATCGGCCTGCAGAACTATGGGGTGGAGCACTTTTTGGCGGTCGACCTGCCGTGGCTGAACCGCATGGGAGTACCGGTCATCGCCAGCATCGCCGGCAATACCGTGCAGGAGTACATCTACGTGGCCGAGATGTTGCGCGGGGCGCCGGGGGTCGTCGCGGTGGAGGTCAACATCTCCTGCCCGAACCTCGAGGACCGCAACAACATGTTCTCGCACGACGCCAAGGCCACCGCTTCGGTTCTTTCCGCGGCCAGGCGGGCGCTGGAGGTGCCTCTGTTCGCCAAGCTGTCGCCCAACGTCACCAGCGTTGCCGAGATCGCCGGCGCCGCGCTGGATAACGGCGCCCAGGGCCTCAGTCTCATCAACACGGTGATGGGCATGGCAATCGACATACACACCGGCAAGCCCAAGCTGGCCGGGGTGGTCGGGGGCCTTTCCGGCCCCGCCATCCGCCCGATCGCCGTCCGCTGCGTGTTCGACGTGTTCCGGGCGTTCCCCCACGTACCCATCATCGGGATGGGCGGAATCATGAACAGCGGCGACGCTTTGGAGTTCATTTTGGCGGGGGCCACCGCCGTGGCCATCGGAACGGCCAACTTTATCGACCCGAACAGCACCACCAAGGTGAACGACGGGATCCTGGAGTACATGAAAGACAAGGGAGTGAACAACCTGGCTTCAATACGGGGACGGGTGAAGGTAGAGGGTTGACGGGCCTGATAGTAGCCCTCGACAGCCCGGATCTGAGCGAGTCGGTGCTGCTGGCCGGCAAGCTCTCCGGCCGGGTCTCGGCTTTCAAGGTGGGGCTCACGCTGTTCAACCGGCACGGCCCGGAGGCGGTCCGTAGGATCGGCGAACACGGCCCGGTCTTCTGTGACCTGAAACTCCACGACATCCCGCACCAGGTGGGTCTGGCCGCCGCCGAACTGGTGCGGCTGGGCGTGTGGATGTTCACCATCCACGCTTCGGGCGGGTCCGCCATGGTGGCTGCTGCCTCCGGCGCCGCCAATGGCTCGCCGGCGCCGCCCCTGGTGGCGGCGGTAACGGTGCTCACGAGCCTCAACAAGGACGACCTCTCGGCGGTGGGGGTTCAGTCGGACCCCCAGGAGCAGGTGGGGCGGCTGGCCCGGTTGGCGGTCGCTTCAGGTGCCACCGCGCTGGTCTGTTCCGCCAACGAGGTCCGGATGCTGCGGGAGCAGTTGGGAGCGGAGATCGTCCTGGTTACGCCGGGGATCCGGCCCGCGGGATCCGACGCCGGGGACCAGGCGAGAATCATGACCCCGGCGGGGGCGGTGGCGGCTGGATCCAGCTACATCGTCGTCGGCCGACCGATTACCGGGGCGCCGGATCCGATCCGGGCT
>JAJCYE010000057.1 GCA_029263075.1 Actinomycetes bacterium | reverse complement strand
CTGGAGTGGACCGTTGATCCGGGCAACAGCCCCCACCCCCAGGCGCCGCAGTACGAGTACACCGACGGTGACGAGAACATGGGGCTGCTCCCCGCTCGGGAGGTCCTGGTGCGGGTGGCCGACGGGTGCGGGCTGCACGCCGACGGCTACACCGACGAAGCCGGCCACTACTCGATCATGTTCCCGAGTTGGTGCGGCGAGAAGGACGCCACCGTCACCCTGTACTCGGTCAGCGGACCGGGCGCCGGCAAGCAGGTGGCTCTGGGTCTGCACACCGGCAGCCCGGTGCCCCAGTTGCTGAGCGACCTGGACGATAACCCCGCCGACTACACGGTTATCTCCGGCGAGGTCGGCGTCTTCAACCCTGAGGCCGACGCCAAGTGCCCCGGTTCGTGGTTCTGCGTCGACGGCCACGAGATCGACAGGACCTTCCAGTCCTACGAACAAGGACGGCTTTTCCAGCAGGGCAAGTTCTCCCGTGAAGGGGAGGTGGCCCGGGCGCTGACGATCATGGAGACCACCATGATGGGCCTGGACTACTACCGAGAGTTGGTCGTCGACAGCCGCCTGCCCCAGATCAACCTGGTGCTCACCGACGAGTCGCTGCAGGGGCTGGACAACACGGCGATGTTCTCCCAGGGCAAGTCAAACATGATCTACATCGCCCCCTGGTTGGAGTGGTCGCCGTTCGCGGTCCTTCACGAGACCAGCCACTACTTTGACGGTGGGGTCCTGGTGGAAGGCGGCCTGGGCAACTACGGCCGCTGGGGCGAGCCGATGGCCAACCTGCGGGCCGGGATGATCCTGGGCTCGTCGAACAGGATCCCGTCGAACAACGGCTGGGCCGAGAACATGGATGTCCAGGGCAACTGGAACAGCAATGCCGGTGAAATCCAGCTACCCGACCTGCCGGAAAGCAACAACGCCGGCGGCCCCAGCCAGGGCTGGGTGTGGCGGATCCTGTGGGACCTGCACGACGGTGTCGGGCCGGAGCCGATCGACTTCGGCTTCGGGGATTTCGACCAGTGGAACGGCGGAGGGGACTCGACCAACCCGTTGAACCACCTGATCAACGGCGTGGTCATGGAGTACCTGCCGCAGCGGGACGGCACGGTCCACCCGCTCTACGTGGACCGGGGCCAGCCGGGACCGGACCTGGTCGACATGCTGGACGGCATGGCCTGCCTCTACGGCATGAACCACCTCCAGTTGGGGACCCTGCTGCACGACGTGATGGGCTACGACTACGACTTCGCCCACTGCTCGGACGTGGACGACCTGGCGCCGTAGGCACAACCCGCATCTTCAACCGGCACCCCGCCGCAGGGCGGGGTGCCGGTTGTTGCGCGTGATCCGGGGCGGTGGGCGGCAACTGGTGTAGGAATGGCAAATGACAATGCCGGGCCGGGGCGAAACGAGGGATCGGATCAAACCGGGTATCTACGAACAGCTTGTCACCGAAGAGTTGGGCCGGCTGCTCAGCGGGCTCGACGCCGGATCGGTCTCCAAAGGGTCGTTGGATCCCGCCGACTCTCACGAGGTCCTGGCACGCCACATAGATGCCCTGGTCTCCCGGGCGCTGCGTTCGGTGCCGAGCGGATCGGCCCAACTGCTGGATCAGGTGCGGATGGCCAACCGGATCGTCGCTGCCGTCGCCGGGGCGGCCGACAAAGCCGCGGTGGCAGAGTCGGCCGAACTGCTGCAAGCCGGGGCGGCCGACAACGACCTGATAGCCGAGTCGGCCGAACTGCTGCACGCCGGAGTGGCCGGCCAGGACCTGATAGCCGAGTCGGCCGAACTGCTCCACGCCATTGCCGCCCCGGACGGCACGCCGGGGGACGTGCACTTCCCGGACCGGCCCGAGATACCGCTTTCGGCCAGCGCGCTGCTGGTCAACGGCAGGGAGCAGCCAAGGATCGGCAGCGAAGTCCGGCGGGAGTTGGCGTCGGCCGACCGGGTTGATCTGCTCTGCGCCTTCGTGAGGTGGCACGGCCTGCGGGTGCTGGACGATGCGCTGGCGGCGCTGGTCGAACGGGGCGGGCGGCTCCGGGTGATCACCACCACCTACATTGGGGCCACCGAACGGCGGGCGCTCGACAGGCTCGTACAGATGGGGGCCGAGGTGAAGATCTCTTACGAGACCCGGACCACCCGCCTGCACGCCAAGGCGTGGCTGTTCGAGCGGGACTCCGGCTTTCCTACCGCCTATGTCGGGTCGTCGAACATGTCCAAGTCCGCCCTGCTGGACGGGCTGGAGTGGAATGTGCGGCTGTCAGGGGTAACCCACCCCCACCTGCTTGACACCTTCCGGGCCACCTTCGACCAGTACTGGGAGGACTCCGGATTCGAGCCCTACAGCCCGTTGGATGAAGCGAATGTCGTTCGTCTGGACCGGGCGCTGGCGATGGAGCGGGGGAGCCCGGCCGACCTGCCGATTGAGCTGGCGTCGCTCGACGTCCGCCCCTGGCCCTACCAGCAGGAGGTGCTGGACACCCTGGCGGCCGAGCGCGAAGTTCACGACCGGTGGCGCAGCCTGGTGGTGATGGCCACCGGCACCGGTAAAACGGTGGTTGCCGCCCTGGACTACCGGCGGCTGCGGGAGGCCGGCCGGGTGGAGACTTTGCTATTCGTCGCCCACCGGGACGAGATCTTGTCCCAAAGCCGCTCGATGCTCCGCCACGTGATGCGCGACGGTTCGTTCGGCGAGCGTTTTATCGGCGGGGAGCGGCCGGCCGAGTGGCGCCACGTCTTCGCCTCGGTGCAGTCGCTGGCCCGCATGGAAGAGGCCGATCTGGACCCCGGCCGGTTCGACATGGTGGTCATCGACGAGTTCCACCACGCCGAGGCCCCCACATACGCCCGTCTGCTCAACCACCTGCGGCCCAAGGTCCTGCTCGGGCTGACGGCAACGCCGGAGCGGGCCGATGGGCACAACGTCGCGGAATGGTTCGGGGGCCGGACCGCGGTGGAACTGCGGCTGTGGGAGGCGCTGGAGCGGGGTTTGCTCAGCCCGTTCCAGTACTTCGGGCTCGCCGACGACACCGACCTCAGCCGGCTCGAGTTCAAGCGAGGCCGGGGCTACGACACCCGCGAATTGGAGAACGTCTACACCGGTGACGACGCCCGGGCCCGCATCATCGCCCAGGCGGTGTCCGCCAAGGTGACGAGCATCGCCGCCATGCGGGGGATCGGGTTTTGTGTCGGGGTCGGGCACGCCCGGTTCATGGCCGACCGGTTCAACAGCTTCGGTATCCCATCGAGGGCGCTGACCGGCGAGGACGACCGCGCACGCCGCCGGGAGGCCGTTGATGGCCTGCGGAACCGGCGGATCAACATCCTGTTCACGGTCGACCTGTTCAACGAAGGCGTCGACATCCCGGAGGTGGACACGGTGCTGTTCCTCCGGCCCACCGAGAGTGCGACGGTCTTCCTGCAGCAACTCGGCCGGGGTCTGCGACTGGCCGAGGGCAAAGCCTGCCTGACGGTGCTGGACTTCATCGGCGCCCAAAACGCCCGTTTCCGGTTCGACCTACGCTACCGGGCGCTGACCGGAGCCAGCCGGAAGGGCCTGGCGCGGGAGATCGAGCACGGGTTCCCGACCCTGCCCGCCGGATGCCACATTGCGTTCGACCGGGTGGCGCAGCAGGTGGTTCTGGACAACGTGAGGGCGTCGCTGAAGATCGATTGGAAGGGTTTGGCGACCGAGTTGCGGGGGCTGGGCGACGTCCGCCTGGCGGGGTTCCTGGCGGAGACCGGGGTGGGCCTGGACGACATCTACCGGCGGCAACGCGGCGGTTGGGCCGGTCTGCGCCGGCAGGCGGGTCTGGACGGCCGGGCTCCGGGCCCCGAGGATCAACGGCTGGCGCGAGCGATAGGCAGGATGCTGCACATCGACGACGTGGAGCGCCTGGCGTTCGTGCGGGGGCTGCTGGAGGGTCCGGCGGATCGGGTGCTGCCGGGACTGGGGTCGCGAGAAGGCCGGCTTCTGGCCATGCTGCACTTCTGTCTGTGGGGGCCGGGGGAGAAGCTGGACCGGATGGGGGAGTTGCTGGAGCGGCTGGCCCGGCACCCGGCGCGGTGGGAGGAACTGCTGGAGTTGGCACCGGTACTGGAGGAAGGAATCCGTCGGGTCACGGCGCCGGTGGACCCCGGGGGCCGGGTACCGCTTCACGTGCACGCCCGGTACAGCCAGGTCGAGGTGCTGGGTGCTTTTGGGCACTCGTCGGCGTTGCGGGAGGGCGTTCTATTTGTCAAAGAAGAGAAGGCAGACCTGTTCTTCGTGACCCTCCGCAAGACCGAAGCGCACTACTCGCCGACCACCATGTACAACGACCGGGCGATCTCGCCGAGCCTGTTCCAGTGGGAGTCGCAGAGCATTATCCCGGCCT
>JAJCYE010000056.1 GCA_029263075.1 Actinomycetes bacterium | reverse complement strand
CGCACCGAGACCGCCGGTTTGGCGCTTTCGGCGGTAATCATGTTCCACCTCGAACGCTTTGCGTGACATCTCGCTAGGCAAATCCGAAGAAGTGACGTAGAGTCACATAGGGTGGTAGCAGGGCGGGGTTGCGGTCACCCTTGGTGACCGTCATGTTCAGAGAAGGTTTGCGGGGAATCGGGGGATACATGAGTTACGCATCAATGGTCGGAGAACGCCTCCGCAACATTCGTCTTCAAAAGGGCCTTTCCCTGCACGACGTGCAGAGCGCGTCAAAGATGGAGTTCAAAGCATCGGTGCTCGGCGCCTACGAGCGGGGAGAACGGAGCATCTCGGTGCCCCGCCTGGAGCGTTTGGCCAGGTTGTACCAGGTTCCTGTCGATCACCTCTTGCCCCGTAGCGGCGACAAGCCTGAGATCCCCCTTGAGATCAGCCTGGAGAAGCTGCGGATCGACCTGCGCCAGCTAGAACAGAGCGACGACCCGGACGGCATGGTCCTGCAGCGTTACCTGAACCTGGTGCAGATCCGCCGGAACGACTTCAACGGCAAGGTATTGACCATCCGCTCGGACGACCTGCGAGTCCTGGCGAGCGTCCTGGACCTGTCGCTGGACGAACTGGCGCAGCGGATAGAGGAACTGGGCGTCAAAGCCAGCTAAAGCTCTTCCGGCCCCAACAGCTTCATAGGTCCCCAGGCATTTTTCAGCGCGCCCGAGACCTTTCTTTCTCTAAAACCCAAAAACACTAGCTAAATCGCTTGCTTAGCGTTCTCGCACGGCCTAATCTCTAAAGGAAACGAGATTGGGTTTTAGGAGGGCGAGATGAGCAGCGTTGCGTTTCACGGCTACCGCATCGGAACCAACAATCGGACGGTCCAGGTCTTCTCCGCGGGCCGCAGATGCGCCGAACCGGACTGCCGTACGACGCTGTCGATCTACAACTCCCAGGACCACTGCTCGGTTCACAAACGCCCCAGCAAGCCTGGGCGCAACCGCGCTACCAGGATGCCGGAGCACTAGAGTTCAGGGAGGTGCATTGCGTATGACGCAAGGCAAACATGAGTTCATCGGCGCCGATAAGCACGTTACCTTCGGCGGCCAGACTTCGAACGGTGTCAACATCCCGGGTGGCCTTCGAGCCCCGGTGGTTGTCCCCCACGAGCCCCACACCCGGCACGCCCCGCCGGTCCCCAAGCCGGTACCAGAAACCGTCGGAGCCGACAAGCACATCACCTTCGGCGGCTCCTCCGGCCCCGGAATCAACATCCCCGGCGGGCTGAGGAAGCCCACCTCCCAGTCAAACCGCTAAAGGCACAAGCCCCGTTACCAGGAGACACGTCATATGAACCCTACCGACACCATCCAGGCCCCCGCTCTGCGGAGCGACCAGTCGCTCCAGCAGGCGCTTCACCGCCTCTGGACCGACCACGCCATCTGGACCCGGGAGTACGTGGTTGCCGCCATCGCTGGGAGTCCCGACGCCGGCGCCGCCGCCGGTCGCCTGCTTCGCAACCAGGAGGACATCGGCAATGCCATCGTTCCCCTCTACGGCGAAGAGGCCGGCGCTGCCCTCACCGGCCTGCTCAAGCAGCACATCCTCATCGCCGTCGACCTGGTTGCCGCGGCCCTCGCCGGCGACAATGAGCTTTTCGCCAAACAGGACGCCAAGTGGGACCGCAACGCGGTGGACATCGCAGAGTTCCTGGGCAACGCCAACCCGAACTGGGACAAGCGTGACGTGCACGACCTTCTCGCCCAGCACCTGGAGTTGACCCGGGCCGAGGTTGTCGCCCGGCTGACCAAGGACTGGACGAAGGACATAGCGGCCTTCGACGACATCATGACCGAGCTTTTGACACTTTCCGACGCGCTGGCCTGCGGCATCATGAAGCAGTTCTCCGAGCGGTTCGACGACCCTACGGCCGACGACCCCGCCTGGGGCCTGCGCCGGGCGATGAACCGTCTGTGGTCGGATCACGCTCTGTGGACCCGCAATTTCATCGTCGCCGGGCTGGCGGGGGCCGACGACGCCGGGCCTGCCGCCCAGCGGTTGCTCCGCAACCAGGAGGACATAGGCAACGCCCTGGTCCCGTTTTACGGCGACCAAGCCGGCGCCGGACTGACCTTGCAGCTCAAGCAGCACATCCTCATTGCCGCCGAGATGGTCGAAATGGTCAAGCACAACCAGTTCGGCGAGCCGTTCCAAGAACTGGAGGCCCGCTGGAGCCAGAACGCAGCCCACATTGCGGGTTACCTGAACGGGATGAACCCCTACTGGCCGCTGGCCGACGTCCAGGACCTTCTCGGCCAACACCTGCTCCTCACGCTTGAGGAGGTCCGGGCCCGCTTCGAGGAGGACTGGGAGGCCGACATCCGGCACTTCGACGACATCCTGACCGAGATCCTCACGATGTCGGCCGCCCTTTCCGCCGGCCTGGTCCGCCAGTTCCCGGAGCGGTTCACCCCGGCCGGACCCAACGGCCGGTTACCGGTTCCGCCTGAGGTGACCGGTGGCCGGTTGCCGGAACCCCCGAAATCGGTGCGCTGGGCACCGAAACAGGCAACGGCGGGCAACGGCCGGTCGCCGGAACCTCGATCCGTTCCGGTCGACGGGACCGAAGCCCCGTCCGCCCCGGCCTATCGGTCCCCTGAGCGTTCCTCGCAGGGCGGGAGCGAGCCCGGTAAGCGGAGGGTCTGGCGCTCGACCTTCCGCAACGCGGTGTTCAGCAACCGCGCAGAAGCGAGGCGGTAGTCCGGTGACCTCGTCAGACGTGGCAGAGGCCACGATCACCGTCGACTTCGAGGACCTCCTGGGAGTCGACGGGCGCAGGTACTCGGCGTCCACATTCAAGAACAAGCCGATCCTGGCCCTGATCTTTACCGGCAACGCCTGCCCGACCGCGAAGGCGTGGGACGGCGAGCTCACCAGGCTCCAGCGGATGTTCGACCATTTCGGCCTGCAGATCGTGATGGTCAACCCGAACAACTCGTACCTGTCGCCCGAGGACACCTACGACCGAATGGTCGCCCGTGCCGAGACCGGTGGATTCAACTTCCCGTACCTCAAGGACGAGGGCGCAGTGCTGGCCCGCCGGCTCGGGGCACAGGTTACGCCGCAGGTCTTCGTCTTCGACGCGGTGGGGACCCTGAGCTACACCGGTCGGATCGCAGACTCCAGACGCCCGGAGGCGGCCGTGCGCTACGACCTGAAGGAGGCGGTGGAGGAACTGGCATCCGGGCTGGATGTGACGGTTCCGTCCACCGATCCGTTCGGCTGCGCACTGGTTCTGTAGCTAGTCACCCAGCCGGCCGAAGCACCTGGGCGTCCTCTCCGCCCAGGTGCTTTGTGCGTTCAGGGGTTAAGCGCAAGGAAAAGAAACGCGCCGCACAACACCAGGTGGACCCCGCCTTGCTGAAGCGTGGCCCGGCCCGGCAGGACGGTAAGCGTCCCAACGATGCCGGTAAGGGCCAGGAAGACCATCTGTACCGGGTCCAGTCCCAGGTGCAGGGGACCCTCCAACCAGATGGTGGCCACGGCGATCACCGGGATCGTCAGGCCGATGCTGGCCATGGCCGAACCCAGGCCCAGGTTGAAGCTGGTCTGCACCCGCCCCCGGCGGGCGTTGCGAACGGCGGCGACGGTTTCCGGCATCAGCACCAATAGGGCAATGACCACTCCAACCGCCGAGTGGGGGGCGCCCACCGCGCTGACGCCCGCCTCGATAGCCGGCGAGGCGATTTTCGACAGCCCCACCACGGCGACCAACGCCACCAGAAGGATCCCGAGGCTCATGAACGCCTGACGGTTGGACGGGCTCTCTCCGGTGTGGTCCTCGTCGTTCTGTCCGTCCGGCACGAAGTATTCCCGGTGGCGAACGGTTTGAATGAACACGAACAGCATGTACAGCGCGAGCGACACCATGGCGGCGAACGCAAGCTGGCTGGACGAGAACTCCGGACCCGACCGGCTGGTCGTGAAGGAGGGCAGGACCAGGCTGAGGGTTGCCAGCGTCAGGACCGTGGCCAGGGCGGTGGCGGTTCCCTCGGCGTTGAACACGGCGACCCGGTTACGGAGCGCCGCCACCAGCAGCGACAGCCCGATGATCCCATTGCAGGTGATCATGACGGCGGCGAACACCGTGTCCCGAGCCAGGGTGGCGGTGCCGGCATCGCCAGAAGCCATCAGCGCAACAATCAGGGCTACCTCAATGACGGTCACCGCCACCGCCAGCACCAGGGAACCGAACGGTTCTCCTACCCGGTGGGCCACCACCTCGGCGTGGTGAACCGCTGCCGGAACCGTTGCCCCCAGGATGACGCCGACGAGAATCAACATCGGGGTGCCGGGTGCCGATCCCCAGGTGAAGAACAGGATGACCAGGGCGACCACGGGCACAACCGACGCCCAATGGAGTTTCCGCAGGATGTTTCGGGGGGTCATCTCCTAGACAATAAGCGAGGCGCAGGGCCGGGCCGGCACGATTCCCGGTGCCGTCCGCCGGCGTGCTGGCTATTCTGGTATTGATACTCAGGCCCAAAGAGGTGCAGCGGATCATTTTCACCCGTCCTGCGGTCAAGGTTGGTATGGAGGCGCCTCCCATTTTGGTTCGCTTCGCCAGGTCGGGTCGTCCCTCCATGGTCCTCGAGTCGGACGGGCTAGTCAGGCCAGCAGGTCGATTGCTACCGGCATGCACTGCGCAAGGGTCATGTTCTCCCCCTCGGTGGCCGCCGCTATCCGATCCTCGGTGCTCAAAAGTGCGCGAGCACGTTCCCGGCTGTTCCGGAAATGGCTGCTCTGTGTAGGGGACAGCCCGACCCCCGTCTCGGCCGTCTGCTTGTCAACGAAGGCGCTTAAGGACAGACATTCGGCGGGGCGCGTGCCGGCGGCCTTGTCCGCCGCGAAGGCAACCGCAATCAGGCCGGCCCACTTTTGGGCCGGCTTGCGATTGAGGACCAGAGATTTTGAAAAGGCGTCCGCCGCCTCGGCCGGGCGCCCAGCGCAGAGTTCGAGTAGCCCGAGAAACGCGTAACCCAATGGAAGTCCCCCGGTATCGCCCAATCGGTCGGCCATCCGCAACCCGTCTTGTATGCACCGCCGGCCCTCATCGTGTCTGCCCACCTTGGCTAGGGCCAGTCCGTAGTCGCGCTTCATGTGACCGATCATCGTCTGGTGCCCGGCGTTCTCAAAAGCGTCAAGCGATGCCCGGCTCTTCTCCAAGTGGGCCCTGTCGTCCCCGTAGTGCCAGGCCAACGCGCCGTGGGTCCCGAGTGCAATGCCCAAGCCCGCCTGGTCGCCGACCTGGGTAAACAGCTTCTCCGCAACCTCCAGGTGCTCCTCCAGCTCGATGCGATTGCCTCCTCCCCAAAGGCGGGAAGCGGCAATCCCGCTGCGCGCCCAGGCTTCGAGGACGGTCAGATCGGCTTCATCCCCGTCGCGATCCAAGACCAAAGCAAGGGCTTCCCAGTTGGCGGTTTCGCACCTCATGGGGTCACCCGCCCACCAGGAGAGGTGGGCCAGGGCGCACAATGCCTTCGCCCGGCTCTTGAAGTCTCCTCCCGGCAGATTGAGCGCTCGCTCTAAAGTGGACGCGCCCTCGATGTTCATCCCCAGCGCCGCCCAGTACCAGTGGAGGGAACTGCTCAACCTCAGGGCGTCCTGAGCCCTGCCGGTGCGAATGGCCCAGGTTAGGGCTGCCGCCAGATTTGGGTAGGCGGCGGTCAGCCGCTCAAACCACTCGCCCTCATCGGGGCTCCGCAGCTGAGAGGCCGAACGTTCTGCAAACTCCACGAAATATCGTCCGTGACGCTCAGCTTGTGGCTCAGAATCGCCTCTTCGCAGTAGGAGGGTTGCTGCGAATTGGCGTATCGGCTCCAGCATGCGCCAGCGGTTCTGCCCCTCAGTTCGAAGGAGCGATACTTCGCCCAGCCTGCTCAGCGCGTCCGTCAGGTTGACGGGTGCGTCTGGACTTGCCGCTACCGAAGCGTCTTCGGCGGTAAAGGTTGATCGGAGACAGGAGAGCCTCTCGAAGAATCGGGCTTCATCGGGGGAAAGGGTTCGGTGGCTCAGGGTGAGTGCCAGCTCTATCGAGCGGTGTCGCCCTCTCCCGGCCTGCGCCGCATCGAGCAATGGCAGCATAGCCCCATCTGGCAAGGAATCCAGAGTCGCTTCGAGCTTCTCCAGTCCACCCATGGTTGCGGCGAGCGGCGCGGTGCATTCGATGGCGAGCGGTATCCCGTCCAGCCTGTCGCACAGCCGGCGGACCACCGAATCCCGGATGTCCGTAGCCTCCTGTAAGGAACCGGGAACCGCTAGGGCCAGGAGCAGCGTCGTTGCGTCCTCCCGGGGTAGGCCTTCAAGATCGTAGATGAGTTCGCCGTCCGCAGCCACGGCGCAGCGGCTGGTGGCTAGTAGCCGCAGACCGGGGCATTGAGCGTTGACCGCGTTGCAGAAGCGGCGAACTTCGTCGATGAAGACTTCCGCGTTGTCCAGCAGCAGAAGCATCTTGCGGTCCGAGAGCCTGTCGAGCAGGGTGTCCATGATCGGCCGGTCGGGTTGGGTGATCGACCCTAGGCGGTTGGCGATGAACGTGATGGGTCCACCGAATCGGTCTGCTTCCGCTAGGTCTACGCGTTTGACCTCGTCGAATCGATCGCCAAGATTGGCGGCCAGGACGGTGGCCAGTCGGGATTTTCCGATTCCTCCCGGACCCCTCAATGTAACCAGCGGAGCCTCCAGCAAGAGGCCGGCCAACTCGCTCAAATTTTCGCTGCGGCCGGTGAACGGCGACTCGACCCCGCTTGCCGCGCCGGGCACAGGAAGACGGGCCCCTCCAAGCTGCCAGACGCCCCCCGCGGCCGCGCTCATGGGGAGGGGGTTGCCTGCCACTCCGGCAACTCGATGGATCGCAGCGGTGGTAATTATCGATCCCCGCGGAGCCTTCTCCGCCATCTCAAGCAGCGGACCCCGGTCATCGTGATCGCGATCGGCAACCAGATGTCTGACAGCGCCGCCTGTGAGCCAGCCGGCGGGTGCCAACAGATCGAGGGCCTCGCGGGCGGCGCGCAGAGCCTGGGCCACCCCTGCGAAGGATGCCGACAGGGCGCCGTCGGACAGCTGTTCGACGCTCCCCGCATTGCGGGCAACCGTACCTACCAGATTCGCCGTGACCAACTCCGGGAGCTCAGCGACCAGCAAGACAAGGCCAACCCGGCGATTCTGCGACGCGGGCGCCGCCCCGGCAGGAGCGGGCAGGGAAAGACGACTCAGTACGTTGTCTGCGCTGTTCCTGAGGTCCTCCAGCTCGTCAAGCCGTGGGGCGACAAAATCGTCCCGAGCGATATCCGGGAGCCGGCCCCGCGATCGTTCAAGGGCCCGAGTGAGCAGGGTTTTGGCCAGCTGCGGCTCGGCGTCACCCAGCGCCATGCCCGCCACCGCCAGGCTACGAAACACCGCGATGTCCAAGAATTCGGGTCCTATGTTGAGCCGATATCCGCCCGTCGAGCGGCCCACCAAGTTTCGGTCGGTATCGCGGAGGGATTTGCGCAAACGGCAGATCAACTCGTGAAGGCTGCCTTCCGGGTCGGCCGGGAGCCTCTCGGGCCACATGTGGAATATCAAGACATCGGAAGGAACGGCCGTTCCAGCGCAGAGCGCCAAGAGGCCCAGGAGATGGCGACCCCTGGGCCACAGCCGAACCTCGCGACCTTCCATTCGCACAGCCGGACCGCCGAAAAGTTCGAGTTCCATTTACTTCCTCGCAAAATATTCGTCGACCGCCTGGCAGTCAAGACCAGGCAATACTAAGCGGGTTACCTAATGGCTCTTGGGGGCCGTCGAACCGGGTTGTTGCTCCGGCTCGAGCCCAAACACGGCACAAACCAGGCTGATCGACAGATATTGACCCACCACCATCGTCAGCTCAGCCAACAGGTCTTCCCCCAGCATCATTTTCAGGATTCGCCGATCCCGGTCGTCTACCCGCTTGCCTGCGACTATCCGCTCAACTGCAACAATTACTGCCTCGACGGGAGAGGTGGGGTCGACCTGACGATCCGGCGGTACCGGACCAAGCGCCAGCAAAACCTCTTGAGCACTCAAGCCGAGGTGGCGGCCGATCAGCCGGTGGGGACCGATGATGTATTCGCATCCGGTAAGTGCCGCGGTCCGCAGGATCGCCACCTCTCTCAAGGCGCCGGGTAGGCGGCCCTCCGAGAGGAACGCGTTGGCCAGACGAGACCAGGGGCCGCTGATGTCCGGGGTCAACTCCTTCTCAAGCACCCGTTTCAGCGCCACCGATGGCGCCAGACTGAGCCCGGCGAATGTGACGTGGGGCTCGATCCGGTCGGAAACGGGCTCTTCGGCAGTGGGCTGATCCGGTGTAGTTGCTTGCATCACGATGCTCCTTTCTGTTGCCTGGACAGGGTTCTGAGGCGTTCGCCGAAAGGGGCCACCTCGTTGGTGTCAACCTGGACATCCAGCACGCAGGCTCCGCCTGCGAGCAGGGCTGATTCGAGAGCTTCGTCCATCTCGGTCTCATCAGCGACCGAGATTCCGCGGGCGCCCAACGCTTCGGCGAACTTTGTGAAGTTGCACTTGAGGAACCGCGCTTGGGAGCCGAACGGTCCGTTGGCCCGCATGCCCGCCTCGACCATGTGGAGCCTTGCGTTGTTGAGGACTATCCAAACCGCGGGTACCCCCCGGTCCGCCGCGGTGTGGACCTCTTCGGCCATCAACATCGAACCGTCCCCGGTCAGGCAAGCGGCTGGTCGGTTGCCTGCCATCGCCGCACCGACCACCCCACAAGTCATGTGGCCCATGCACCCGAACTGCGAGGGAATTCGCAACAGCCCGGGCTCAGGCACCCGCAGATAGCGGGCGGCCCAGGCCATGGCGCTCCCCGGTTCGACCAGGACCGGGTAGGAGCGGCTGGTGAACGCCCTTTCAAGCGCTCCCATCAAGAACTGCGGGCGCACCCCCTTCCCCGGGCGAGCCCCAAGCGGCTCAGGGTAGGGCGACCCGAACCCGTGAACCGGAGCGGCCGCCGCCACCAGGGGGGTCAGAAGGGCCAAGAAGTCGCCGACATCGCCCTGAACCGTCATCAGCAGGTTTTCCATGGGGCCTTCCGCCCCCGGATCCAGATCCACCTGAATGAACCCTTCCGAGGGGGTGAAAGCGGGGTCCCAGCCACCCGAGGCCTCCCCCCGCCGGGTCCCGAGCACCAGGCAGACCTCGGGGCGGTATTCGGCGAGCCAGGGCTTCGCGTCGGGGTGGCCGCCCATGCCGGTGGTCATCAAATATCGGGGATCGAAGTCCGAGATCACGCCCTTACCCCGGGCCGTTGACAGTACGGGGACCCCGGTGCGCTTGACGAACGCTCTCACCTGCTCCGATGCGTTGCGGGCGCCGTGGCCGACCCACGCCACGCAGCGCCGGTTGTAAAGGTGTTCAGCCACCTCCGCAACCGCCGCGGGACCTATCGTGGAAGGTCGTGCGAGCGCCCTTTCCCGGCGGGAAAGATCCCCACCCGGCATGTTCTGTGCCGAGACCGAGATGCTGAGGTGTGCCAGGTAACTGCCCGGCTGCTGGAGCCTACGGTCCAGCCGGTCTAGGCAGTTCTCGAGTTGGTCGGGTGAGTCCAGGAGGAACACGTCGTCGAACAGCCACCCTGGGGTGAAAAAGTCGGAGGAGGGGAGCATCGCCGGGGTCTCCTGGATGGCGCACATCCCCCTTTGGGCAGGCGCAGTGCGCGGCGAGATAAGCAGGATCTTGGCTCCTTCGTACCGGCCGGCCACCAAGCCGGAAAAGGTGTTGGTCAGCCCGGGTCCGGTGGTGCAGAAGACGACGACCGGCCGGTTGCTGGCCAGTCCCGCTTCGACTGCTGCGAACACCGCCCCTTGTTCGTGGCTGCAACATGTCTGGTCCATCCCGTGGATGAGCGCACGCCACACCCGGGCGATGGCCCCACCCGGAACCCCGAAGGCCATCTCGACTCCGAGTCCGCGCAGGGCACCGACCAGCGCGTTGGACATGTCGTGCTCCAAAGCCATCACTCCTCCGATGGATGTGGAGACGAGTTTGGTTGTGGATGCATGGGTAGGCGAGCTCACCGTTGGCCCCCCTCTTCGGTCATCCCGCCAACGGAGGTGACGGAACCTGGAACCTTCGGGGTTGCGGCGTCTTGTGCCGTCGCGCAAGCGTCGTCCACCAGGTCTGCGGCGTCGCAAAAGAACGCTTCGACGGCGGGGATGTTGAGGGTCTGAAGAGCTTGCGCGAAACCCTGTAGACGTTCTATGAAGTCCATGAGTACCGGCACTACTGCCTCCTTATTGGTGATGAGGACGTCCCGCCAAAGCAGGGGGTTGCCCCGGGCGATCCTGGTCATATCCCGGAAGGACGCACCGGCCAGGAGGTGCGCCAAGGTTGATTCCTGTGAAAGGCAGGTCAGCGCCAGGGCGCTGCTCAGGACGTGTGACAGGTGGCTGATCCGAGCGCAGATCCGGTCGTGGGTCTGCGGGTCCATACGAACGGGAACCGCGCCGGTGGAGCGGATCAGGTCCTCGGCGGTCAGGAGCGACTCGGGTGAAGTCTCCTCCAGGGGGGTGATCACCCAGGTGCCTCCCTCGAATAGCCCCTCCTTCGCCGCATCGGGGCCGCTGAGATTGGACCCCCGCATCGGGTGGCTGAGGACGAACCGGGGGTCGTGGGTGCCGGCGAGGAAGGACTTGGCCGACGCAACATCGATCAAGGTGGCTTCGCTGCACGTCCGCAGGCTGGCTCGCACCTCCTTCACCCGTCCGGGCGGGACGCACAGGAATATCGCGTCGCACTTAGCGAGGTCCGATAGCCGGTCAACCGCACGGTTCACCGCCCCGCGATGAAGGGCCTTGCGCATGTGGGTGGGGTTGACGTCGAAGCCGCTACAGACATGGCCGGCCCTTTGGAGGGCGAGCCCGAGCGAAGCGCCTACTGCTCCGAGGCCGACGATCCCGATCCGCAATGGGCAAGGCCGGGCGGAGCCATCCGGCCGCCGCCCTTCCCCGCTCCAGTCGATCGGTTCCCTGTCGTCTTGCACTTGACCCCTCTGGCTCCAGTCCGAAGGCGGGGGCTGGGTGCCCGGGCTCGGATTTGGCTAAGTGGGTCCAGATTCCTAGGGCGACCGGACGGGCATGCGAAAAAGTTGGTGTCCGGAAAAGGCGAAATCAGGACGGGGCCGAGGGTCCGCGGGGAGGGGCGGGATGGCCGGCCGGCCACCCGGCGGACGAAAGGGGGACGTCGTGGCGTCCACTTGCGGACAGGCCGTGCGTAGTCGGTGGACGAAGGGGGGACACCGCGCTCCTTCTGCCGGCGGACGTGTGCGGACGCCCGCCCGGTCCCTGGCCGTGCGGGCTCTTTGGCCGCATTGGAGAACGGGGCGACGATTGGTACAGAATGTGGTGGACCTGGTGGGTTATGGAAGGGATTCGTGTGAACGAAGGAGGCGGGCCCGAGTACGGTCGGCTGATCAAGGAGGCTAGAACCCGGCGCGCAATGGGCCAGGACGCGCTCGCCCGGAAGATGCTGGTATCGAGCCGGACGATCAGGAGGTGGGAATCCGGTTCAACTCCCCCGTCGGTGAAGAATTCGGAGAGGCTCGCGGAACATCTGGGGATCCGGTTGGAAACGCTTCTTGAGGCGATTGGAGCCGGCCCGGCTGGCGCCCCGTCCGAGGGACTTGGGGAAGAGGAGCCCGAAGAACTTGGGGAAGAGGAGCCCGAAGAACCTGGGGAAGAGGAGCCCGAGGTTTCGGCCGACGACGTTGAACCCGGCCCTCCCCCGCGGGCGTCGGCGAACCGGTTGAGGTCCCGGATTGCCTTCGGTGGCGTATTCCTTTCGGTGCTGCTTGCGGCGATCTACTTTGTGTCCGCCAACGGCGTCTTGCGCCCGCCGGAGGGTCACGATCAGCCCACCACGACGCCTTCGGTAGCGGACAGTCCGTCCCCCAGCATCCCTATTCCCCCGGTTGCTCCACCTCCCCCCGTCGCGACGGCCGTCCTCGGGCGGGACATCAAGCCGGACGACGAAAAGCCGTGCGGTCTCAGCACCATCTCTGCCGGTGGCAGTTGGGTATTCGGTTCAGTGGAGGTGGACGGGACCCCCTACGACGCCGCCTATCGATGTTCAATGCTCGGCGGAGCATCAGGTGAGCTCGACTTCAGTCTGGGGAAGAAGTACTCCCGGCTTCACGTGGTTGTTGGTTATGCGTCCGGCTCTGAAGCCACCCGGCACTCGGTGGAGTTCGGGTTCGTCAAGGACGGCAGGGACTACATCGTTAGACCGTTCGAACTCAAGTACGGCGAGACCCGCACGTTGGACCTGAACGTTCAGGACGTAACCCAACTCTCGATTCGTCTGGCTGAAACCAGCGTTCCGGGAGGGAATGAAGCTCCCGCAACTCCGGTGGTCGCCGCTTTGCAGCTCTATTGAGAGCCCGCCCAGGCGGCATCAGTCGGGCCGCCGAGATCAAGAGATACCTGAAGGACGAGATCGAGATCTCCTTCCAGGATCTCGTTGACGGCTTGGGCCGAAACTCGACTCTGGTCAAAAGGGTCCTCTCGGCCGCAGGTGGAGAGCCGCCTGGGGCGCTCGCGGCTCCCTGTCCCCGGCAGGACGCGGCCGTGAAGGCGGCCTTGCTCGCTCTGCATACCGAGATAGGTCTTGAAATCGTACGCAAAAAGGGGGACGCGCTGATTGCATCAAAATGCCCGGAGCTTCAAGATGCCCTTGCCTCTTGCGCCCTGGGCCGAATCTGTGCGCTCGGCCGGACGGTCGACAAGGCCCGCAGCGAGTTCATGACCGGCTACCTCCCGCGGTGGGAGGCCATTCAAGAATTCAAGGGCGTACACGACGACTTCTACTGGACTGCGATGGATAACCTCCACGATGAGTTCGAGACCTTCTTCCAAGCGATCGAGCGGTCGCTGGCGGGCTTCACCACTGCGCTTGGCAAGGACCCCCGCTGAATCTGCCACCAAGACTCCGGCGCACCGGGGGTCCCGCCCTCCGGTCCCCGTGACGATCGGGGGCCGCCCGGGCTCCCTGGGGTCTGCAGCCCCGGCGCGATGGGAAAAAGATATGGTTCGTTATTCCAGATTATGAAAGGGGACATGTCGGAAATGAAGCGGACCAAACTCAGGCTTATCAGCATTTTTCTGGCGGGAGTGCTCGTGTCGGTTCCCGCATGCGGAACCGACGCGGATGCCGAGGACCCGCCCCCGCCGACCTCTGTCGCCACCTCCCTGTCTCCATCGGACCCCGGTAGCGGTGTGGATTCCACCGATAGCGAGATGCCCGACGACGATGGGCCTATTCCCATTCCCACGCCATCCAGAGTGGCGGGAGGGTCGCTGCCCATCGATATGTCCATGATTCGAGAGAGCCAACTTAGCGCCAGAATAGAGCAGGCCACCATGAACGGGGTCGGCTACCCGTACGCGCTGATCATGCGCGGATACGACGACCTTCGCAAACTTGAGATCAACGCGGGACGAACCCAGAAACGTTTCCGTGGTTCGCTGGGCGTTCTCGACAGCGAGAGGTCGGACTCGGCATTTCAGGTCGACATCAGCCTGGACGGCGCGAACCCGGTTTATTCGGCCCTGGTCACGTTCGGGGAGACCAAAGAGGTCGACCTGGATGTAACCAACGTCCTCCGGATCAGGATCTCGGTCACGTCCGTTGCCAACTACAGCGGGTATCTCGGAATCGGCACCGCCCGCTTCAACTAAAACGCCCCACGGTCTAAGCGTTGTCTAAGCGGACAGGAGTAGAACCTCAACTGTGCGTCTGGGTACCGCTCTATTCCGGGAGGCTGTCTTGAAGAATCAAACCGGTTCAAAGATACGAGCTTTGTCTGCGGAGGAACTCGCGGGGGTTTTCGACCATCGCCTGCTCGGCTGCCGGGTCTGCGGAGACCCGCAGCCATCGACCTACGAGGTGTCGCGACTGGAAGAGGAGGGGGGCGAGGTGTCCGACTCCTCCGTCCTGCAACTCCTGCACTTCTGCGACCGGTGCGCGGATTCGTTTGTGAGTGGGGAGTGGGAGGCTCTCAGCCGGCGTGGCGTGAAGAACTGAGCCCCTGGTCGGGCTCTCCTGCGGACCGAGCTTTGAACGAGCGGAAGTATCCCGGGCGGACCTACTTTGGTCCGCCCGGGGTGAGCGCGGGCTGACTCCGATGGGTCTGGGTATCCTGGGTATTGATACTCAGGCCCAAAGGAGGGTAGCTTCTAAGCAGTGCAGGAACTTACGCAAGTAAAAATCATCGTCCCA
Organism: Actinomycetes bacterium; assembly: GCA_029263075.1. Lineage (GTDB taxonomy): Bacteria > Actinomycetota > CADDZG01 > JAHWKV01 > JAHWKV01 > JAJCYE01. The sequence goes on along the minus strand of JAJCYE010000056.1, from coordinate 13,349 downwards.
GGGGACCGCGAGATGGTGTCCCTGTTCGGGACTCGGGATGAGTTATTGAAGGTCATCGAGAAGGGGTTCTCCTCGACGACCATTGTGGTCAGAGGCAACGAGATCACGATTTCCGGTGAACCGGGCGAAGCAGAGACCGTCGCCCGGCTTTTCGAAGAGCTGATCGAGTTGATGAGCCGCGGCCACGTGCTGACGGCGGACTCGGTCGGCCGTTCGATAGACATGGTCAAGGTGGGCGATCACCGCCCGTCCCAGGTACTGACCGACGCCATCCTCACCACCCGGACCCGCTCGATCCGCGCCAAAACCGTAGGTCAGAAGCGTTATATCGACGCGATCCGGCGCAACACGATCACTTTTGGGATCGGCCCCGCAGGCACCGGCAAGACCTACCTGGCGGTGGCCGCCGCGGTTCAGGCGCTGCAGTCCAAAGAGGTGCAGCGAATCATTCTCACCCGTCCTGCGGTCGAGGCCGGCGAACACCTCGGATTTTTGCCCGGGGACATTGCGGCCAAGGTCGACCCGTACCTCAAGCCCCTCTACGACGCGCTCTACGAGATGCTCGAGCCGGACGCCTACGCCAAAGCTATGGAGCGGGGCATGATCGAGGTGGCGCCACTCGCATTCATGCGCGGCCGCACCCTCAACGACTCGTTCATCATCCTGGATGAAGCCCAGAACACGACCGCCGAGCAGATGAAGATGTTCCTTACCCGGTTGGGTTTCGGCTCCCGGGCGGTCGTAACCGGCGACGTAACCCAGATCGACCTACCCCGGATGCAGACCTCGGGTCTGACGCTGGTGCAGCAGATCCTCACCGAGATCAACAACGTGGAGTTCTGCTACCTGGACGCCAATGACGTCGTCCGCCACAAACTTGTCCAGGAGATCGTTGAGGCCTACCGGCTGTTCAACGAAAACAAACTCCAGGCTGAGCTGGATTTAGATCAGCCACAATCGTGAAATCGGAACCCCCCAGTAGCTGCCCCATCGCCATTACGTTGTCGGACGAACAGGCGATGGGCGTTGACAAGGACCGGTTAGTGGCCACCGCGCTCAGGACGGCACAGTCCGAGGGTGCCGCGGGCGAAATATCGATAACTCTCGTCGGCGCGGAGCGCATGGCCGAATTGAATGCTGAGCACATGGGCAAGAACGGCCCTACCGATGTGCTGGCCTTCCCCATCGACGGCCCGGGGGACCCCGGTTTGGGCGACAACGGGCCGCCCCGGTTGATTGGCGACCTGGTGCTGTGTCCCGAGGTTGCCCTTACCCAGGCGACCGCCGGCGTGGAAGCCGAACTGGACCTTTTGGTGGCCCACGGCGTGCTTCACCTGCTCGGGTACGATCACGACACTGAAAGCGGAGCCGAAAAGATGCGCCTCAAAGAGTTTGACCTGACCGGCCAGTCCGGAGCCCGGGCATGACGTTGACCCAGATCCAGCTATCCGGCGCCTGCCTGGCGATCATCCTCGCGTTCGTCACCTCGGCCTGGGTAAACGCGATCATGCGGCTTACCCTGGCTCGTGCCGAAATCCTGGCCAACGACCACCCAAAAAAGGGAGCGTTGCTGGTCAAGATTGCCGGCAACACCTCGACCTTTTTAACAAGCGTTCTGCTGGTGATGTTGCTTTGGAGGGTGGCCGCCACCGTACTGGTTACCTCGGCCGTGCTGCGTCAGGGCTGGCCGCTTCCGGAATTGATCGCGGTAGCCGTTATGAGCATCGCGCTGTTCGAGTTCGCCGAACTGGCCCCCCGCACCTGGGTTCTGGAGCGCCTGGACAACGTCCTGCTGGCGAGCGCCCGGCCGGTCATGCTGCTGGGCACCCTCCTGGGCCCGCTGGCCGCCATCCTGGTCAAGTTGGGCCGGGTCTTCCTCTTCATCCTTCCCGGCCGGGGTCTGCCGAAGGGCCCGTTACTCAGCGAGGAGGAGATCAAATCGATCCTGGACGTCGCTCAGTTCGAGGAGGTGATCCAGGCCGACGAGCGGGAGATGATCCACTCGATCTTCGAGTTCACCGACACCGTCGTCCGGGAGGTCATGGTTCCCCGGCCGGACATTGTGTGCGTGGATGCCTCGGACACCCTGCAAGAAGTCCTGGAGGTCACACTCAAAAGCGGGCACTCCCGGATCCCGGTGATCTCCGAGAGCATCGACAACGTGGTCGGCATCGTCTATCAAAAGGATGTCATCAAGCGGCTCCACAACGGCGGGCGGTCGAAGGTTGTCAAGAAGGCCTCCGACATCAAGCGGGAGGCGGTGTTCGTTCCCGAGTCCAAGAAGGTGGCCGAGTTGTTGAGGGATATGCAGCAGGCCAAAACCCACATGGTGGTGGTGGTCGACGAGTATGGCGGCGTTGCCGGGCTGGCCACCCTGGAGGACCTTCTGGAGGAGATCGTCGGCGAGATATCCGATGAGTACGACCGGGACGAACCCAACGTATCGGTGGTGGGGGAGGACGCGATCAGCGTGACCGCCCGTCTGGGTGTAGAAGAACTCAGCGCCCTGCTGGACGTCGAGTTGCCGCACTCCGAGTGGGACTCCGTGGGCGGGTTGGTCGGCGGGATGTTGGGCCGCCTGGCCTCGCCGGGCGATACAGTACAACACGACGGAATCGAGTTTGAGGTCCACAAGATGAAGGGCCGGCGAATTTCGCATGTGCTGGTCAGAGGGGCGCCGGTAGCCGCCAGCCCGGCCGTGAAAGAGTCACATTGAGCATTTTTGAGGAGGGTCCATGCCGCAGGGGTCAGTGAAGGAGTACCACGTCAACGAGAAGGTGGGCATCATCGCCAGCGACGATGGCCTGACGGAGTGGGAGATAGACCCCATCGCCATCGACACCGGCATGTTCCGCTTCTTCCGGGTGGGTCAAAGGGTGACCTTCGATTTGGTCCGCGAAGGCGGCGTCGAACGGCCCCGCAACCTTAGGATCGGGATAGCCTAGACGGCCCGTAGCGACCCAAGAAGGGTAGCCAGTTGTCCGATCGCGTCTACCAGGGGGTTCGGGACCGCCGGGGTCTGGCAGAGGTGTTCGTCATCGAGAACCACAGGCGCCGGACCCTGAAAGAACAGCTTTTTCTCTACGATCCCAACTTGGAGTTCGATTGGGGTTATCCCGGCCGGGAGTCCAAAAACCTGGCACTCACACTCCTGGCCGACGCCCTGGAGGGTGGCGATGATCCTTTGGTCGACGAGATGGCCGGCCGCTTCCACGATGAGTTGGTCGGCCTGCTCCCGTCGGCGGGGTGGCAGATCTATCAGTGGCAGATCCTCGACTGGGTCCACGGCAAGATCTCCAGGGTTCCCGTGTACCAACTGCCGCTGGACGCCCTCGGGGGCGGAGTGGAGCCGAGCGTCAACTAATCCAGGGCGTAGATCGCGGCCGAACCTATAGTTGACCGATGCTCTACAAAGACGAGGCGGTGGTCCTTAGGACCATGAGGCTGGGGGAAGCCGACCGAATCGTCACGTTGGTCGGCCGCAACAACGGCAAGATCCGCGCAGTCGTCAAGGGGGTCCGGCGCACCAAGAGTCGTTACGGCGGCCGGCTGGAACCGTTCTCCTACGTCTCGCTGGTGATCTGGAAAGGCAAGTCCGACCTCCACACGATCACCCAGGTAGAGGTACTGGATCCGTTCCGGGCGGTCAAAGAGGACCTGGACCGCCTCTCTTTGGGCTCGGTGATGCTGGAAGCCTGCGACCGGGTCGCCCAGGAGTCCGAAGCTTCCGCCCGGGTTCTCGACCTGCTCATTCAGTCCCTCCGCCGGCTGTCGACCGACAGTTCGCCCATGGTCCTGGCCGCGTTTTTACTTCAGCTATGCGGGATCGCCGGGTTTGCTCCGTCTATGGACCGCTGTGCCGAGTGCAGTAAACCGGCATCCTGGTTCTCGCCCGGCCAGGGCGGTGCCGTGTGCCCGGGTTGCCGGACCTTCAACTCTGAGGAGGTGGGCACATCGGTGTTGGAGTTGATGAGCGACCTGGCGGTTCCCCTGGGCACCGCCCCTCGGTTGCCCGGCCGGCCTCCCACCGAGGAGGCGATGGCAACCGCAGCCCGGTTGGCCCGCTACTACACCGAGTACCACCTGGAGCGCCGGTTGAAGTCGGCCTCGGCGGCCGAGGCGATGGCCCGCTTCTAGTACTGCGGTCCGGACGCCGTTCAAGCCTGGGGGGCTGCCTCGGGGACTTCGCCGGCGGTCTGGTCGCCGCCCGGCGGGAAGATGTCCACCGACAGGATTCGCCGGCGACTAACGTTGGCCACCCGGATGCGCCAGCCTTCATGATGGGTCTCATCGCCCCGCCTGGCCAGCCGGCCCAAGCGTTCGAGGATGAAGCCGGCGATGGTCTCGTAGTCGCCCTCGGGGAGAAGGATGCCGCCGAAGGATCCGGCTTCCCCGGAGAGCAAGCGGTTGGTGGCTTCGTGTAGTTCGTCGGGACGAATGATGCCCGGCACCCGGTAACCGCCGGGAATCTCACGGATATCCCGCTCCCTGATGTCGTATTCGTCGCGGATCTCTCCCAACAACTCCTCGATGATGTCTTCCAGGGTCAGGATGCCGGCGGTCGACCCGAACTCGTCGATGACAATCGCCATGTGGTTGCGCTCCCGGCGCATCTGCACCAGCACCTTCTCCAGCGGCAGGGACTCGGGCACCACCAGGGCATCCCGCATCGCATCTTTGACCTTGGCGTCGGGTTGCCGGCGGAGTTCCCGGAGCATGTCCTTGATGTGGACAACCCCCACAAACTCGTCCGCTCGCTCTCGCCACACCGGGAAGCGGGAATAGCCGGTCTGCTCCACCTGCTCCAGTAGTTCGGCCATTTTCGCCTCGGCAGTTATGGCGACGGCCGCGACTCGGGGAACCATTGCCTCCACGGCTCGCTTCTCGGGGAACTCCAGAGTGCGGGCCAGGATCCGGCTTTGGGCCCCCAAAATGGTGCCTCCCCGGCGGGACTCCTCGATGATGATGGCTATTTCCTCTGGGGTGTGGACTTCGGCCAACTCCGATTGCGCTTCGACGTTGAACATCCCCACCATCTTGTTGGCGGTCTCGTTGAACAGCCAGATGAGCGGTCGAAAAGCGTAGGTGAACCACTTCATCGGCGAGCTGACCCAAAGCGCCACCGCCTCCGGATTGGCCAGCGCCAAGGTCTTGGGGACCAACTCCCCCAGGGCGACGTGCAGGAAGGTGATTATCGAAAAGGCGAAGGCGGTGGCCACCGCGTGGGTGGCGATTACGTCGAAGGGGGCCGGGACGTGCTCGAAAGCCGACTCGAAGATCGCCCCGAGCACCGGTTCGCCGACCGCGCCCAGGCCCAGGGAGGCGAAAGTGATGCCCAGCTGGGTGCCCGAGAGCATCAGGTTGAGCTGGCTCAGCACCTTCAGGGTGGCTTTGGCCCGCTTGCTGCCCGCGGTGGCCAACTCTTCCACGCGGGTCCGGCGAACGGCGACCAGGCCGAACTCCGCGGCGACGAAGAAAGCATTTGCGCCGACCAGCAAAAAAATTGAGGTCAGCTTCCAGGCGGTCATGTTGCCCTCTGAGGGACGGGTGCGTACATCCGGCTCAAGCCTACTCGGTCCGCGGCCGGTACCGATCAAACCGGTGCCGACCCTCCGGCGTTAGGCTCACTTCATGACTTTAGAACTTGCCGTGGGTTCCCGGGTGCTGACGTTAATCAAGGGTGACATAACGGTTCTCCCGGTCGATGTAATCGTCAACGCCGCCAACGAGTCCCTGTCCGGCGGGGGCGGCGTCGACGGGGCCATCCATCGGGCCGGGGGGCCGCAGATCATGGCCGACCTGCAGCACCGGTACGGAAAACGGCGCCAGTGCCCCACCGGCAGCGCGGTGGTCAGCGATGCCGGGGATCTGCCGGCGCAGTGGGTGGTCCATGCGGTGGGGCCCCGGTGGCGCGGTGGCGGCTTTTTGGAGAGCGACTTTTTATGGTCCGCCTACCGTAGTTCGTTTCATCTGGCGGACCAGTTGGGGGCGAAGACTGTGAGTTTCCCGGCCCTTTCTACCGGCATCCTCGGCTACCCGGTTGAAAAGGCAGCCCCGGTGATCCTGAACGCCATTAAGGAGGGTTTGGAGGGGGCTGGGTCGATTGAGCGGGCGAATCTTGTCCTATTCACAGGCGGCCCGCTTGCGATATTCGAGTCGGCGTTGGGCGAAATAGCCCGGTCAGGCGGCAGTGGATCTTATGAGGCCGACCCCGGCCAGGACGACGGCGGCGCCGGCGACGACGTTTAACGAAATCTTCTCGCCCAGCGTGACCGCTCCGACTGCGACGGCAACCACCGGTATCAGGTAGGTCACCAGGGCGGCGCCCGATGCCCCCCGGTTGGCGATGAGCCGGAAGTTGATCACATAGGCGATCCCGGTCCCCAGCACCCCGAGGGCCAGCATGGCCAGGACCGCGTCGGCCCGCAGATCGGGCGCCGGCCAGCCGAGGAAGGGGACCAGCAGCAGGCTCAAAACGGCGGCGGTCGAAAGTTGAGCCGTCGACAGGCTCAGGGGCGTCAGGCCCCGGCCGTTCAGGTAACGGGCGGCGTAGACGAAGCCCAGCCCGTAGCAGGCGGCGGCGGCCAGGGCGGCGGCCCCCGACCAACTGGTCACCTGGGAACCGGCATACCAGGGCTCGAAGATCAACACGGCCCCCGTGAACCCCAGGATTAACCCCGCGGCTTTGCGCCCGCCCAGCGGCTCCGACCCGATGCCGAAGGCAACGGCCGCAGTCCACAGGGGAGTGGTGGCGTTGAGGACGCCTGCGATCGCAGAGTCGATCCGTTGCTCGGCAATAGCGAACAGCAGGTAGGGCAGGACGTTGCCGAACGCAGCGAGGGCCGTCAGGTGTATCCATACCGCCCGATCGGCGGGCAGCCGAGATCCCCGGATGCGGCTGAAAATCAAGAGGGCGAGGGCCCCGAGCCAGAGCCGCAGGATGGTGTTCTGGGCGGCGGAGAACCCGCGCAGTGACAGTTTGATCCACAAAAAGCTGGTGCCCCAAATGGTCGCCAGCAGGATCAGGTACATGAGGTCGGCCCGGGCCAGGCGGGACTCGGGCGAGCGATTCCCGGCGGCCGGGCTCCCCATCAAATTCACGTGGTTCAGGCTACCGGTCGGGGTTACCGGACGCCGGGCGCAAGTTCGGTGTGTAGCATGGAGTCATATGAGCACTCCTTCTTTAGACACCATCGTCGACCTCTCCAAGCGCAGAGGCATTGTTTTTCAGTCGGCCGAAATCTACGGCGGTCTCCGCTCCGGCTGGGACTACGGTCCCCTCGGAGTCGAGATGAAAGAGAACGTCAAGCGAGCCTGGTGGCGCTCGATGGTCCAATTGCGCGACGACGTGGTCGGCCTGGACTCCTCGGTCATCCTTAACCCCACCACCTGGGAGGCCTCCGGGCACCTGGAGGTCTTCACCGACCCCCTGGTGGAGTGCGCCAACTGCAACACCCGCCACCGGGCGGACCAGATCGGCGACAAATGCCCGAACTGCGGCAGCGATCAGTTGGGCGACCCCCGCAACTTCAACCTGATGTTTAAGACCCACATCGGCCCGATTGAGGACGAAAAAAACGTTGTCTGGCTGCGTCCCGAAACGGCCCAGGGGATCTTCGTCAACTTCATGCAGGTCCAGGCTTCGATGCGCAAAAAGCTGCCGTTCGGCATCGCCCAGACCGGAAAGTCGTTCCGCAACGAGATCACTCCCGGCAACTTCATCTTCCGGACCCGCGAGTTCGAGCAGATGGAGATGGAGTACTTCGTCAAGCCCGGCACCGACGAGCAGTTCCACCAGGAGTGGGTTGACCGAAGGTTCCAGTGGTACCTGGACCTTGGCATGCGGGAGGAGAACCTGCGCCTTCGTGAACACGATGCCGACGAGCTCAGCCACTACTCCAAGCGCACCACGGACATCGAGTACAAGTTCCCGTGGGGATGGGGTGAGTTGGAGGGCGTCGCCAACCGCGGCAACTTCGACCTGACCCAGCACGCAAAATTCTCTGGGCAGGACCTGTCGTACTTCGACGCCGAGACCAAGGAGCGCTACACCCCCTTCGTCATCGAACCCGCCGCGGGGGCCACCCGGGCCCTGCTGGCGTTCTTGATCGACGCTTACCGGGAGGAGGAGGCCCCCAACGCCAAGGGCGGGGTGGACAAAAGGACCGTCCTGCGCCTGCATAAACAGTTGGCGCCCTACAAGGTGGCCGTGCTCCCATTGTCAAAGCATGAGAACCTAGTACCTCTCGCCAAACAGGTTGCCCAGACCCTTCGCAGCGAGTACCGGATCGATTACGATGACGCCGGTTCGATCGGAAAGCGCTATCGCCGCCAGGACGAGATCGGAACCCCCTTCGCCGTGACCGTTGACTTCGACTCTTTGGAGGACAAAGCCGTGACCATCAGGGATCGTGACTCTATGAAGCAGGAGCGCGTCAGCATTGACGCCCTCTCAGACTGGCTGCGCCCGAGGCTGGGCTGGTGACCCTTCAGATGACCGGCAAGGTCGTGGTGGCGGGGACGCCCACAGAAGGTGCATACATCCGCATAAACGGCCCGTCCGGCGACTTCGTCTGGGAAGCACGGACCGACGCCGACGGGGAGTACAAGTTCAATCTGCCCGAAGGTGAGTGGACCGTGGTGGCATTCGCTCCCGGTACCGAAAAACACACCCAGCAGTACACCCTGACCAGTGAATCGGATCCCCTCAACATCGACCTGAGGCCCTCGTGACCCCGCAGTCAACAACCGCAGTGCGGTACGTCTACGATTTCGAAGAGGGTGACAGGAACAAGAAGGATCTCCTGGGAGGAAAGGGCGCAAACCTTTCCGAGATGACCAACCTGGGCCTGCCGGTCCCGCCCGGGTTCACCATCACCACCGAGGCCTGCCGGATCTACATGGAGACCGGTGGCTTCCCCGAAGGGCTGATGGACGAGGTGGCAACCCACGTCGCCGAGCTAGAGAAGAAGATGGGCAAAAAGCTGGGGGACGCCGGCAACCCACTGCTGGTCTCCGTCCGCTCCGGCGCCAAGTTCTCTATGCCGGGAATGATGGACACCGTCCTCAACCTGGGCATGAACGACGAGTCCCTGCGGGGTCTCACCACCCAGTCCGGCAACGAAAGATTTGCCTACGACGCCTACCGCCGGTTTATCCAGATGTTCGGCAAGATCGTCATGGATGTCCCGGGCGAGGAGTTCGAGCACGAGATCGAGCGGCTGAAGGAAGAAACCGGCGTGACCGAGGACACCGACCTGGGAGCCGATGACCTTAAAGAATTGGTCGTCCGCTTCAAAGAGGTCGTCCGGCTCAAGACCGGCAAAGGTTTCCCCGACACCCCGATGGAGCAGTTGAAGTTGGCCATCGAGGCCGTGTTCCAGTCCTGGAGCGGTGAGCGGGCCAAGATCTACCGCCGCCAGAACCGGATCTCCGATTCGTTGGGTACCGGCGTCAACGTGCAGACCATCGTATTCGGCAACCTGGGTGAAGACTCGGGGACCGGGGTCGCCTTCACCCGCGACGCCGGATCGGGCGCCAAGTCGTACCTGGCCGAGTACCTGCCCAATGCGCAGGGCGAAGACGTGGTCTCGGGCGCCCGCACTCCGTTGCACCTGGACGCCCTGAAGGAGTCCGACCGGGCTTCGTACGACAAGCTGACCGGGATCATGGCCCAACTCGAGGACCACTACCGGGACATGTGCGACATCGAGTTCACGGTGGAGAAGGGCAAGCTGTGGATGCTGCAGACCCGCATCGGAAAGCGCACCGCCGGTGCTGCGGTCAAGATCGCGGTGGACCTGGTTTCCGAAGGCAAAATTTCGCAGGAAGAGGCGGTGCTGCGTGTAGACCCGGCCTCCCTGGACCAGCTTTTGCACCCGCAGTTCGACACCTCGGCCGACATCACCATCGTCGCCAAGGGCCTGAACGCATCGCCGGGAGCGGCAGTGGGCAAGGCGGTTTTCGACGCCAGGACGGCGGAGCGTATGGCGGAGTCGGGGGAGAAGGTCATCCTCGTCCGTCCTATGACCGAGCCGGAAGACGTCGGTGGGATGTACGCCGCCCAGGGCATCCTGACCTCCCGTGGGGGCAAGACGTCCCACGCTGCGGTCGTTGCCCGGGGAGCCGGCAAGCCCTGCGTCTGCGGCGCGGGGTCGCTCAAGATCGACATCGAAAAGCGTGAGTTCACCGTGGGCGAATACCGGGTGGTCGAGGGTGACATCGTCGCCATCAACGGCAACACCGGGGAGATCGCCCTGGGCGAGGTCCCGCTGGTCGAGCCGGAGTTGAGCGCAGATCTGCTCAAGATCCTGGGCTGGGCGGACGGCATCCGCCGCCTGAAGGTTCGTGCCAACGCCGACACGCCGGAAGACGCGGCGAAAGGCCGGGAGTTCGGCGCCGAGGGCATCGGCCTGGCGAGGACCGAGCACATGTTCCTGGGTGATCGTCTGCCGGTCGTCCGCCGGATGATCCTGGCGAACACGCCCGACGAGGAGCAGGCGGCCCTCGACGAACTGCTGGAGCTTCAGCGAGAGGACTTCATCGGGATCTTTAGCGCCATGAGCGGGCTGCCCGTGACCATCCGGTTGCTGGACCCGCCGTTGCACGAGTTCCTGCCCAGCTCCAAGGAGTTGGAGTTGCAGATCCAGGGATTGGAGATCTACCGTTCCGTCGCCACCAGCGCTTCGAAACACTTCCACTGGGAGAACACCGACGTCCCGCTCGACTCTCCGACCACCGCTCAGTCGGTGGAGAAGGAGATCGCCGAACACAAGGGGTTGCTGGAGAACGTCACCCGCCTGGAGGAGTCCAACCCCATGTTGGGTATGCGGGGCGTGCGGCTGGGGATAGTGAAGCCGGGACTGTACGCCATGCAGGTGCGGGCGATCATCGAAGCCGCGGTTCAGGTCAAGGCGGCCGGCAAAGAGCCGGTCATCGAGATCATGATCCCGCTGGTGGCGGTCCGCGAGGAGTTCGACATGATGCGCCGGGAAGCCCTGGCCATCATCGAGGAGGTCTTCGCCAGCAGCGGACAGAAGATCGACTTCCTGATCGGGACCATGATCGAGTTGCCCCGGGCGGCCCTGACGGCGGGAGACATCGCCGAGACGGCGGAGTTCTTCTCATTCGGCACCAACGACCTGACCCAGACCGCGTTCGGGTTCTCCCGGGACGACATCGAGGGTAAGTTCCTCCCCCGGTACCTGGAGCGAGGGATCTTGAAGGTCAACCCGTTCGAGTCGATCGACCAGGCCGGCGTCGGCCGGCTGATAGAGATCGCTTCGAAAGAGGGGCGTGCAACCAGGCCGGGCCTGAAGCTGGGCATCTGCGGCGAACACGGCGGAGACCCGAGTTCGGTGGAGTTCTGCCACAACACGGGTCTGGATTACGTCAGCTGCAGCCCGTTCCGGGTGCCGGTGGCACGCCTGGCGGCGGCGCAGGCGGTCCTGAATGAAAGCGACACGGCGGGTTCGGACACCAGGTAGTACCGCCCGGAATTGTCTTAGGGTGACTGGCACCAGTTGACAGGTGACGGGCTGGGTGAAATTCTCCGCTCATGATGTCACCGGAGCTGGATCGCCTTCGTCCGTTCAACGGTGCGATGGGCCTGCTGCATCTGGTGCAGGGTTTGGTGATGTTGGTGCTCAGCAGCGATTTCTCGCTGCCGGTCACCACCGCCTTCTTAAACTTCGACGAAACCTCCGGGTCACTGCAGCCGGTTGTTAAGACCGCGTTCAATCTCCCAATCGGTCCAGTCGTGGCGAGCTTTTTGTTCCTGTCGGCTCTTGCCCATGCCCTGATCGTCTCGCCGCTGGTTTGGCCCCGCTACGTCGAGTGGATAGGTCGAGGCATCAATCCGGCCAGGTGGGTCGAGTACTCGATCAGCTCGTCCGTGATGATGGTTGTCATCGCCCAGCTCACCGGCATCTACGACGTGGTCAGCCTGATCCTGCTGTTCGGTGTGAACGCCTGCATGATCTGGTTCGGCTGGATGATGGAGGTTCACAACCAGAGGACCGAACGTACCGAGTGGCTGTCTTTCTGGTTCGGCTCGGCAGCGGGAATACTGCCCTGGGTCGCGGTCACCATCTACCTGATCGGCTCCGGCGGCGACGGCGGCGGCCCCCCCGGTTTTGTCTACGCCATCTTCGCCTCGCTGTTCGTCTTCTTCAACATCTTTGCCATCAACATGGCGTTGCAGTACCTGAAGATCGGCAAGTGGCGGGACTACCTATACGGCGAGAGGGCGTACATCTGGCTGAGCCTGGTAGCGAAATCCCTGCTGGCGTGGCAGGTATTCGCGGGGACCCTGCGTCCGCTCTAGTCGTACCCGGTACGGTCCGAAGCCCACGAACGGCAGCTCCGTGACTACTTGTGCTACATTGGCCTGGTGAACGATCAGGTCGGCCTGCGGGAGATGCGCCAGGAAGCGTCGGACCTGGTGCGGCGCGTCGAGGCCGGTGAAGAGATTGTGGTGACCGTCTCCGGAAGGCCGGCGGCAATGCTGGTCCCCATTCGCCGGATGCGCTGGCGCAATGCTCAGGAAGTCGGCTACATCTTCGGCGTGCCCGCCGACCCGGCCTGGTCCGCCGAACACTCTGTCCGCTCAGATGTCATGGCGGATGAGCCCCGGGATCCGTGGGATGTGCAGGCGTGAAGGCGATTCTCGACACCAGCATGTTGATCGCCGCCTGGACCCCTCCGGCCGGCGATGAGTACGCAATTTCGGTTGTCAGCCTGGCCGAGATGCACTTCGGCGTGCTGCGGGCGTCAGGGACTCCGGCGCTGGCGGCCAGAGTCCGCCGCCTGAGCGAGGTGGAGCGGGAGTTCGAACCCATTCCCGTCGACGGCCGCGTCGCTCGTTCCTACGCCGAATGCGCCGACGCTCTGGCCCGGGCAGGTCGCAGTCCACGCCCCCGAGTGTTCGATCTGGTGATCGCAGCAACGGCGAGGGTTGAGGAGGCCAGGCTGTACACCCTGAATCCCGGCGATTTCACGGGGCTGGAGGATCTGGTGGAAGTGGTCAACCCGCTTTAGCCGGCGGCAGCGAGGCGGTCCCGAACAAAATTGACCCGGCGGGTTAGTTGACGCGGTGAGCTCAGGTGTTTGCCAACGCTCACCCGTCCTGCGGGAGCAGGTGAAAAGCGCTCGCACCGGATAACGGACGGACGGCCCGGAAGTGACGCTCATCCAGCGTGGCAATCCGGTTCGTTCCGAGCCGGTCGGCCAGAACGATCAGCGATGCGTCGGCGAGGCCCAAGGCCATGTCGGCGTACTGCTCGGCGACGCGCGCTGCCGCACTCATTGCCTCGGGCCACCAATCGACCATGTAGGCGCCCGCCGCCAGG
>JAJCYE010000055.1 GCA_029263075.1 Actinomycetes bacterium | reverse complement strand
ACCGCCCGGCACCCCCGCCCCTATACTGGCCCGATGAAAACCCCCCTGAGACACCTGATCTGCCTGCTCGCGGTCGCCCTGTTGCTCGGCGCCTGCGGCGGGGAGGACGAACCGGAGACCCCTGAGTACGAGGCCTTCACCTCGGAAGAAGGCAAGTTCAGCGCCGAGTTCCCCGGAACCCCCCAGCGCGAAGCCCGTACCGAGACTGCCGGCGATATTGAGCTCAACCTGGTCCACTTCAGCGTCGACAACGGAGATGAGGCGGTGTCCGTGTCGTTCATCGACTACCCGGAAGCGGTTTCAACCCAGGATCCGAACGTCCTGCTCGACAGCATTGCCGAAGGGGCGGCGGGCGCTGCGGACGGCACCGTTGAGGGTGCTGAAAGCTCGCTCGTGTCCAAGACGCCCACCACGGTCGAGGGACACCAGGCTATCGACTTCGAGGTCGATATCCAGGAGCGGGATCTGGTGGCGAGAGCGGTCCTGGTGGGTACCCGGATGTACCTGTTGCAGGTGGTCAGTGAGCCGGACGTCGACAGCACCAGCTACGAAAGGCTGATCTCCACCTTCGAGCTCATCTAGGGCTCACATTAAAGCGGCCCTCCATGGGAGGGCCGCTGTTTGGTTTTGGTGTTCGGTTAGAACCGGTTCAACACGTAGTTGGCGAGGAAGTACAGGATGACGATGGTGATCGCCAGAATGAATCCGTACTTCACAAGGGCGTAGCCTGCGAGTCCGTCATTGGTACGATCGGGTTCGGCAACTACGCGCCTCTCAACTGGTTCCTCTTCGTAAACGGGCACTCGGGGCCTCCTTGTTTTGATGGCTCTTCGTTTACTTCGTGTCTTAAAGGTTCCCTCACCCCGGGAACGGCAAACCAAATTCGTGGCAGACTGCCTTGGGCCGAAATTTTGGAGCAGTGATGGATCAACAGCATGAATATGAGTTTCGAAGGGTAGGGCGCTTCCCGCCCTACGTGTTTGCGCAGGTCAATGCGCTGCTGGCCGAGGCGCGCCGGGCCGGTGAGGACGTCATCGACCTTGGGATGGGCAACCCGGACATCCCTACTCCGGAGCCGATCGTCGAAAAGCTTATCGAGGCCGCCCGCAACCCCCGCAACCACCGCTACTCAATGTCCCGCGGCCTGCCGAAGCTGCGCCGGGCCATCTGCGACTGGTACGAGCGGTCCTACAACGTCGTTCTGGATCCCGAGACCGAGGCCCTGGCCGTCATCGGGGCCAAGGAGGGCCTCAGCCATCTGATGTGGATCCTGCTGGAACCGGGCGACTCCGTCCTGGTCCCCGAGCCGACCTACCCGATCCACACCTACGCCCCCATGCTGGCCGGCGCCAACGTGATCCGTGTGCCGTTGTCGCTGGATGCCGACTTCTTCCGCAACCTGACCGAGGCGTTCGACAACACCTCGCCGCCCCCCAGGGTGGTCATCGTTTCGTTTCCCCACAACCCGACCACCGCAACGGTGGAGCTGGAGTTCTTCGAACGCCTGGTTGACTTCGCCAAGCGCCACGACGTGCTGATCGTCCACGACATGGCCTACGCCGACCTGGTCTTCGACGCCGAGCGGGCACCCTCGCTGATGCAGGTCCCCGGGGCCAGGGATGTCGGCGTGGAATTTTTCTCGATGTCCAAGTCCTACTCCATGGCCGGCTGGCGCCTGGCCTTCATGGTGGGCAATCCGGAGATCGTTGCCGGGCTGGGCCGGCTCAAGTCCTACCTGGACTACGGCGTCTTCCAACCGATCCAGATCGCCGGCATCATCGCCCTCAACGAGTGCACCGAGGCCCCCAAACAGATCCGCGAAACCTACCTCGGCCGCCGGGACGCCCTGGTGACCGGTTTGTCCCGGGCAGGCTGGGAGATCCCCACGCCCCCGGCCACGATGTTTGCCTGGGCCCCCATCCCGGACCGCTTCAAGGAGATGGGCTCGCTGGAGTTCTCCAAGCGGATGATCAACAAGGCGAAGGTCGCCGTGTCGCCGGGAGTCGGCTTCGGCCGGGCCGGTGATGGGCACGTCCGGTTCGCCCTGGTGGAGAACGAGCACCGCATCCGCCAGGCGTGCCGGGGAATCAAGACCTTCCTGGACGAGTAGCAGTAGCAAACTCAAATCGAGTAGATTTGTCGAAAGGTCGGGCTCGACCACTCCTACCAGCGGCCCGCAACCACTCATGTCTGAAGACGGACCCATAACTGCCGATACCCTCACCGGCCGGCGCTTCTATCGCTTCTTGCAGCTGACGCTGGCTCCCTACCTGCGCTGGGCGTACCGGGTGAAGGTCTCCGGCGTCGAAAGCTTCCCGATGGAGGGGCCGGTCATCGTGGTCGCCAACCACCTGTCGTTCTGGGACTCGTTCTGGGTGCCGCTGTGCGTGCCCCGGCGTGTCGTTTTCCTGGCTAAGGCGGAGTACTGGGACAGCTTCAAGACCCGCTGGCTGGTCAAGTCGCTCGGAATGATCCCCATCCGCCGCGACATCCGGGCCAAGAGCCTGGCCGCACTGGAGACCGGTGTTGAGTTCTTGAAGTCCGGCGGGGTGCTGGGCCTGTACCCGGAGGGAACCCGCTCACCGGACGGGCGCCTGTACCGGGGCCGTACCGGAGTTGCCCGGCTGGCTCTCGGTTCGAGTTCCCCCGTGGTTCCTATCGGATTGATCGGCAGCCGGGAAGTGATGCCCAAGGGCGCCAAGTTCCCCAAGCTTCGGGGCAACATCACCGTGAAGTTCGGCCCCCCGCTGACCTTCGAGAAATATGCGGGCACCGACAACCCCCGGGTAGCCCTGCGGGCGATGACCGACGAGATCATGTTCGCCATCATGGAGCAGTCCGGCCAGACCTACGTCGACGAGTACGCCTCCCGGGACGCCGCCCCCAAGCCGTCCTCCGAGGACCTGCGGATTCCCACCGAGGAAAAGCTCGGCTAGGTCCTCAGACCTCCTGTGGTTCCGGAGCGGGAACCAAGAGCAGCCTGAGATCGATCAGAGTGTGAATTACCATCGCTGCTATCAGCGAACCGGTGGCAAGGTAGACAACCGACAGCAAGATCCCCATCAGGCTGGTCAGCAATACCCCCGCAATTCCCTGGTACAGGTGGGCCAGCCCGAAGATTAATGCCGCGACGCCAATCAGTGCCGCTCCCCGGAGGCCGAGGTCGCTCAGAAGGTGCATAAAGAACCCCCGGAAAACCAACTCTTCTCCAATCCCGGCGCTCAGCGCGACCGCGGCGTACCAGCCCCTTTCGCGCGGGCCCCGTGGGACCAGGGCGGCGATGTCCCCGATCAGGGGAGGTCCCTTCTTTCCCCGTTTGGCCAGCAGAGGGATCAGCAGGCCCAGGAGGGCACCGCCCACGGCTCCGAACGCCATTGATCTCAATGCGCCGGATGGGTCGAAGCGGAAGGTGCCGGTCTGCAGGATCGAAGAGCCCACTGCAGCGACGGCCAGCACGCCGCCCACCACCTCGCCGGCGATCGTCAGCCGGTATTCCCGGATCAGCGCGCCCCGGTCGCCGTGTCGCAGGGCCAGCTTCAGCTTGCGGTAGTCGTAGATTCCCCAGATGGTCCAGGCCGCCACCAGGATCGGCAGCAGCCAGTTCAGCAGGCTCACGGCTTGAGCTCGTCCAGCTTGTCGCGGAACAGCGTTGAGGCGATGGTCGCCCGGCGGAACTCGCCTTTGAGGAACGACTCGGCGAAGCCCTTCGCCTGCTCGTAGGAGACCTTGGGCGGCATCGGCGGTTCATCCGGATTGACCAGCACATCGACCACCGCCGGTCCCGGGTGGGAGAAGGCGGCCTCGATCGCTCCCCGGACCTGTGCCGGGTCCTCAACCGTGATGCCCAGCCCGCCGCAGGCGGTGGCCCAGGGGGCGAAATCGAAGCGCCTCTCGTAGCGAACGCCGTGTTCGGGGTACCCGAGCGCCATCTGCTCCCACAGGATCTGGCCGAGAAGGCCGTTGTTCAGGATCACTACCTTCACCGGCAGCTCGTATCGGACCGCGGTCATGAAGTCGGCCATCAGCATGGCGAAGGCGCCGTCGCCCACAAACGCGATCACCTGCCGGCCGGGGTGCGCCCATTGGGCGGCGATCGCATAGGGGAGACCCGCAGCCATGGTCGCCAGGTTGCCGGAGATGAAAAACTGCCTGCTGCCGCGGATGTGGAAGTGGCGGGCAGCCCAGGTGGCGCTGGTGCCGGAGTCGCCGCACAGGATGGCGTCGTCGGAGGCCAGGTCGTCGATGACTTTCATCAGGTACTGCGGCTGGATGGGGGAGCGCTCGGGATCCTCCATGGCGGCCATCCTCTCCCGCCACTTCGCCATGCCCTCCTGGGCGGTCTCAAGGAAGCTTCGGTCGGTCTTCCGGGTCAGCAGGGGGATCAGCGCTTTCAGGGTCTCCCTGGCGTCGCCGACCAGCGGGACGTCGATGGGCAGGCGGTTGCCCACCCGCCGGGGGTCGCTCTCGATCTGCACGCCGGCGGCCTCCTCCGGGAGGTAGCTGGTGTAGGGAAAGTTGGTGCCGACCATGAAGATCGTGTCACAGCCCTCCATCGCCTCGGTCGACGGTTTGGTGCCGAGCAGCCCCAGACCGCCGGTGGTCAGGGGGTGGTCGTCCGGGACCACCGCTTTGCCGGGCAGCGTCTTTATGATCGGGCCGGCCAGGATCCCTGCCGCCTCGGCCACCTCGGCACCTGCGCCGATTGCGCCGGCGCCCACCAGCATCGCAATCTTCTCCCCGCGGTTCAGCAGATCGGCCGCCTTCTGCAGGTTGGCCGCAGCCGGGACGACAGGGGAGGGGAGATAGATCTTGGAGGTATCGGGCATGCCGGCCAGGCCCAGACCTCCCGGCCACGGCGACTCCTGCGGGTCGGCCTCCTGCAGGTCGACCGGAAAAGTGATGTGCGAGACGGTTTTGATCGACAGCGAGGTCCGCACTGCGAGGTCGACGAGGGCGGGGATCTGACCGGGGATGTAGGCGACGGCGTTGTAGGACGCCACATCCTCGAAGACCTTCTCCAGGTGCACCTCCTGGTGGTAGCCGGTGCCGAGCAACTGGGTCGCCTGCATGCCGGTCAGGGCCAGGACGGGGACGTGGTCAAGCTTGGCGTCGTAAAGCCCGTTCAGCAGGTGCAGCCCCCCTCCGCCGGAGGTGGCCAGGCAAACCCCGAGTTTGCCCGTGGCTTTGGCGTAGCCGCACGCCATGAAGGCGGCCGACTCCTCGTGGTGGACCAGAACGAACCGGATGCGGTCGGAGTGGCGGCGAAGGCCCTCCATGATCCCGTTGATCCCGTCGCCGGGAAGCCCGAAAACGGTGTCGACCCCCCACTCGATGAGCCGCTCGATCAGCAGTTCCGAGGCGATCTTCTTCGCCACTAGGCTTTATAGGCCTCGGGGCTTATCGGGTTCGCCTGAAGCGCACTGGCCACCGCCAGGAGCACTGATGCCGCAGTCCGGCCGGTGGTCTCGGACCACTCGTGTTTTTCGTCGGTCTCCAGATAGCTCGGACCGGGGCCGGGACCGCGGTTCCAGTAGGTCCACGCCTGCCCGGGAACGGTGTAGCCGATGTCGATCAGGCCCTGGGCGACCTGGGAGATCACGTGGTGGGCGCCGTCCTCGTTGCCGGTGACTACCACGCCGGCCACCCGGTTGTACGCCACCGGCAGGCCGTTGTCGGCGGTTTCGCTGATCATGGCGTCCATGCGCTCCATCGCCAGCTGGGCGATGCTCGACGGGTGCCCGAGCCAGGTGGGTGAGGCGAAGATCAGGATCTCGGACTCCAGGAGCTTTTCGTGAACCGAGGGCCAGTCGTCGCCGTCGCCCAGGTCCGTGCTGATGCCCGGAGGGATGTTCAGGTCGGCCAGCCGGACCGCCTCGGTCTCGACTCCGTTTGAAACCAGCTCGGTGACCAGGACGCTGGCCAGCGCCTCGGTATTGGACTGCTCGGGTGTCGACTTAAGCGAACAGTTGAGCACAAGTGCCTTCAAAGCGATCCTCCTCAGGGGTTGTTGCTATCCCTACCCGGGGGACCGCCCCCGAAAACGGGAAGGGACCTACCGGGGACCGGTGGTACGCACCGACTCCACCGCCTTCAGCCAGCCCCGATGCCGGCCGGCCATCTCCTCGGTGCGGCCCGACGGCTCGAACAGCCGGTCGAGCTTCCACAACTCCGAGACCTCATCGGTCCCCGACCAGACGCCCTGGGTTATTCCGGCGAGGTAGGCGGCGCCCATCGCCGTGGTCTCGGTGATCGTCGGGCGGGCGACCGGAACTCCAAGCAGGTCGGCCTGGAACTGGCAGAGCAGGTCCATGGCGCTGGCGCCGCCGTCGACCCGCAGCTCAGCAATCGGGATCCCGGAGTCGGCCACCATCGCGTCGACGACATCTTTGGTCTGAAACGCCATTGCTTCAACGGCCGCCCGGGCCAGATGGGCTTTGGTCGTACCGCGGCTGATCCCGGTGATTGCCCCGCGGGCGTCGGGGTCCCAGTGGGGCGCAGCCAGTCCCACCATCGAGGGCACGAAGTGCAGGCCTCCGGAGTCGGGGACTGTGAGCGCCAGCGGTTCGGTCTCGGCCGCCGAGCTGATGATTTCCAGTCCGTCCCTAAGCCAGCTTACGGCGGCGCCGGTGATGAATATCGTGCCCTCAAGGGCGTAGGTCGTCTGGCCGCCCATCTGGAGCGCCACCGTGGTGAGCAGCCCGTGCCCGCTATCCGAGCGTTTGGATCCGGTGTTGGTCATCACGAAGGACCCGGTCCCGTAGGTGTTCTTCGACATCCCGGGCTCAAAGCACGCCTGCCCGAACAGCGCCGCCTGCTGGTCTCCGGCGACTCCGGCAATCGGAACCGCCCGCCCCAGGATCTTCTCGTCCACCATTCCGAACTCGTGGCCACAGGGGTGGACCTCCGGGAGCAGCGCCACCGGGACGCCGAAGATCCGGAGGAGCTCGGGGTCCCAGGACAGCGTTTGTATGTTGAACAGTAGGGTCCGGCAGGCGTTGGTGACATCCGTGGCGTGGACCGCCCCGCCGGTGAGCTTGGCGATCAGCCAGGTGTCCACGGTTCCGAATGCCAGCTCGCCGGCCTCGGCGCGCCGGCGCAGCTCCGGTTCTTCGCGCATAAGCCAGGTGAGCTTGGAGCCGCAGAAGTAGGGATCCAGCACCAAGCCGGTCGCCGCTCGGACCTTCTCCTCGAGGCCGGACTCGCGAAGCTCGGAGCAGATTCCGGCGGAGCGGCGATCCTGCCAGACGATCGCATTGCCCACCGGCCGCAGGGTCTTGCGGTCCCACAGTACGGTGGTCTCCCGCTGGTTCGTGATGCCGATCCCCCGGATGGCTGTGCGGTCGACGTTTGCCGCCGCCCGGCCGATGGCGCCGGTCACCGCGTCCCAGATGTCCAGCGGGTCGTGCTCCACCCATCCGGGCCGCGGGAAGATCTGAGGAAACTCCTGGTACGCCCGGGCCACCGGAGCGCCAAGCTCGTCGACCACCAGCACCGTGATGCCGGTAGTGCCTGCGTCGACTGCCAGAATCAGCGGGCCCATCCTGCGATCCTACGCAGGTTGGAATCTAACTCCCAAGTTGCCGCTTTCCTCCCGGCGCGGGTACGGTTATGCCCAGCCGACACCGCCCGGAGCCTCCGGCGGTTGGGCCTGCGGCCCTTTTGTAGTGGCGAAGACAACAGCTGAGAGCAAGGAGTTGCGATGCGCGTAGGAGTGTTGACCGGCGGCGGCGACTGTCCCGGCCTGAACGCAGTTATTCGGGGAATCGTCAGGCAGGGGATCAACCACTACGGCGACGAGATCATCGGCTTTCGCTACGGTTGGAAAGGGCCCATCGAGAACCTCACCATGCCCCTTACGCTGGCGAACACCCGGGGGATCCTGCACCGGGGCGGCACCATCCTTAGGAGCTCTCGTACCAACCCGTTCAAGGTCGAGGGCGGGGTTCAAAAGATCATGGAGCACATGCAGGCCAACGGGATCGACTGCCTGATTCCCATCGGAGGCGAGGACACGCTCGGTGCAGCCAACAAGCTGCACGCCGAAGGAGTGCCGGTCATTGGGGTGCCCAAGACCATAGACAACGACCTGTCCGGCACCGACTACACCTTCGGCTTCGACACCGCGGTGAACATCGCCATGGACGCCATCGACCGATGCCACTCCACCGGGGAATCGCACGACCGGATCATCGTGGTCGAGGTCATGGGGCGCCACGCCGGGTGGATCGCCCTGCACGCCGGTATGGCCGGCGGCGCCGACGTAACCCTCATCCCTGAGTTTCCGTTCGACATCGACCAGGTGGTTGCTCACTTGCAGCACCGCCACTCCCAGGAGGGGATCGACTTCTCGATCGTCGTGGTCGCCGAGGGGGCGGTTCCCAAGGAGGGCGGTAGCTTCGCCACCGTCGGGGACGGAGAGCTTGACGCTTTCGGGCACGTGAGGCTCGGGGGTATCGCTCAGGCCCTGGAGAAGGAGATCGAGAAGCGGACCGGGTTCGAGACCCGCTCTACTGTTCTGGGGCACAT
Organism: Actinomycetes bacterium; assembly: GCA_029263075.1. Taxonomy (GTDB): domain Bacteria; phylum Actinomycetota; class CADDZG01; order JAHWKV01; family JAHWKV01; genus JAJCYE01. Next base: position 11,973 of record JAJCYE010000055.1, on the reverse strand, counting down.
CCAGCGGGGCGGCAGCCCAACCGCGTTCGATCGGGTGTTGGGATCGCGGTTCGGGGTGGCGGCAATTGATGCGCTGCACGCGGGGGAGCGGGGCAAGATGGTGGCCCTGCGAGGAGCAGATATTCAGCTTGTGGAATTGGCCGAGGCGGTAGGGACGCTAAAGGTGGTGCCCGCCGAACTCTACGAGGTGGCCAGGGTCTTCTTTGGCTAACCAGGTTTGTTCCCGGCGGCCTATAAAATCGAATATGCAGTCCTTTCCCCCGAGGTCGGTCTATGGTCGCTGAGAGGGTCGTAGACCTCCGGTCTGACACTTTGACCACCCCTACTCCCCAGATGCGGGAGGCTATGGCTACCGCAGTCTTGGGGGACGATGTCTTCGGCGAGGACCCCACCACCAATCTCCTACAGGAGCGGGTGGCCGAACTATGCGGCGTGGAGGCGGCCCTCTTCGTCCCCTCGGGCAGTATGGGCAATCTCGTCTCCTTGAGGTCCATGGCGAATCCGGGAGATGAAGTGATCTGCCACGCCGACGCCCACATCTTCAACTACGAGGTGGCCTCCCTGGCCGCGGTAGGAGGGATCCAGGCCCGGCCCGTGCCGGGGCACTGGGGGGTGCTGGACCCGGAAAGCATCGCTGCCGCGGTGCGGCCGGCGTTCGACACCTTCCCTCGCAGCAAGGTCCTGGCCCTTGAGAACACCCACAACCTGGCCGGGGGCACGGTCTACCCGATAGACGACATCCGGGCCGCCCGCAAGGTGGCCGATGAGTACGGCCTGATGATTCACCTGGACGGGGCCCGCATCTTCAACGCTTCGGTGGCCAGCGGCGTTCCGGTGGCCGAGTATTGCAGCCTGGTCGATGGGATGACCTTTTGTTTTTCGAAGGGTCTGAGTTGCCCGGTTGGATCGATGGTTGTCGGGTCCAAGGAATTCATCGAGCGTGCTCACCGCTTTCGCAAGATGCACGGTGGTGGGATGCGGCAGACCGGAATCCTGGCGGCCGCGTGCCTGGTGGCGCTGGACACCATGATTGAACGGCTGGCCGACGACCACGCGAATGCCCGCCGGCTCGCCAAAGGAATCCAGAGGATCAGCGAGCATGCAACCATGCCGGGCAATGTCCAGACCAACATGGTTCTGGTAAAAACCGAGCAGCTTGGCTACGCCACATCCGAGTTCGTGGAGGTTGTCGCTCAGGAGGGGGTCAAGTGCCTGGCCTACCAGCGGGGGACGGTCCGGATGGTTACCCACAAGGACGTGTCCACCGAGGACATCGACTACACCCTGGACCGCATCAGCGCCATTATCAGGTAGGGCGATCCCGGGTAAGCAACCGCCGCAGTGTGGTTGCTGATGCTTAGACCTCGTCGAACTCCGGGGGGTAGGTTACGGTGCCCCGCATGTCATCCCGATAGGCGCTCAGCGTCTTCACCATGAACGCGGCGTCGGGGTCCACCGGCCACGGGGGCTTGATCCCAAGCGTGCTCGCCGGGACGAACCCGAAGCGGGGGAAGTACTCGGGGTGGCCGAGAACAACTACCATCGGCTCTCCCCGGGCGTCGGCACGCGACAGACTCTCTGCGATCAAAGCTTTGCCGATGCCTCGCCCTTGAAACGCTGGGTAAACCGAGACGGGGGCCAGGGCCAAAACCTGAATTGCCGGATTGGACTCCGACTCGAGGGTGATATGGGTGTACATGACGTGCCCGACTATCACCGAAGACTGTTCCGCGACCAGGCAAAGTTGGGGCACGTAGGCGTCAGATTCGCGGAGCTTGTCGGTCAGTTGGGCCTCGGCCGCCCGCCCGAAAGCGGCGATTAGCAGCTTCCTGACGTCGGGGGCGTCCCAGGCGGTCTCCAGGCGGATGGCCACTACTGCTCCAGCAGTTCACCCAGGTCGCGGGCGTTTTGAACCGCGTAATCCTGGTAGCAGTTGTTCATGAGCACATGGACCTCCTCTGCCCGGGCGGCCAACTCTTTGAGCTTTGGGACCCAGGGCGACAGTTCTTGTTGAGTGTACCGGTAGGCGAACCGTGGGGTAGCGATCTGTTGCGGTTTGTCCCACTCCTCGGTGTTGCGTCCGTGGAACCTGACGTAGGCCACATCCTTGGCCGTGGCCGCCGCAATGGGCGGCATGCTGGAGCGGAAGCCCTGGGGCATGTCGACGCTGGTGACCGGGATGTCGTGGCTTTGCAGGAAGTCCAGGGTCCGCTCCCGGTTGCGCTCCTCGAACCACTGGTGGTTGCGGAACTCCACGGCTACTCGGAAGTGGTGGAGCCGCTCCTGACATTCGACGATGTAGTTGCGGCTCTCGGTCCCGGGCATGAACCACTCCGGAAACTGAAAGTGGACCACGCCCAATTTGCCGGTGGAGTGCAACGGCATCAGGGACGCCTCGAACCTGCGCCAAACCTCGTCCATGGTCGAGTCCGGAAGGTGGTTGGCGTAGAGGAACTTCCCCTTGGCTTCGGCGGCGGTATCCCGCAGGTCGGGGGCCAGAGAATTGGGGCGGGTTGGATGTTTGGTCAGAAGTGAGTACGCCTTGATGTGAAATGTGAACTCATCCGGGGTCCGGTTGACCCACGCATCGACCGCTTGCGCCGACGGCGGGTAGTAGTAGGTGGAGTCGACTTCAACGATGGGGAACTGTTCGGCGTAATAGCGCAGGCGCTTTTCGGCGTTGTTGGCCTCTGCGGGGTAGAACCTGCCGCTATCGATGAGGGTCTTGTCGGTCCAGGATGCGGTCCCGATGAATATGTTGCCCTTTGTACCAGGGGCCACTAACGCAGGACTGGGTGGCCTTCGTCGTCTACGAGCACGTAGGCCAGTCCGTTCTCCACCTTGATTGCGGCTTCGGCGGCTTTGAGGCGGGTGGCTGCCTCGGTGATCGGATCGGGTGCCTTCGTCCCTTCCTTCAGGTTGAGATCGATGCTCAGCGGCTTCCAGTCCTCTTCATCGTCGATGAACATCTTGGGGCCGCGGGAGGGGGTATCCGCCTCATAGCTTGCCGGTATTTCGGGTTCGGGGTGCCTGGCCGCTGGGCGCACTTGGTCTGCCGGGCGGACCTCGGGGACCCGTGGATCCGGTTCGGGCTGAACGGCACCGACGGGAGTCCAGGGATCTTCCACCGGCCTTTCGGCACCGGACTGCCTGCGGGGATCGGGGCCCAGCGGTTCATCCGGCGGAGCTACGGCTGCCGGCTGTTCGGCAGTTTCGCCGGACCACGGGCTTCCCGCGGGTGGCTTGGTTGCTTCCGGGGCCCGCGGTTCGTGCTGCCACGCTTCATCTCCCCACTGCGGGGGCGCCGCTTGGCGCTCGGCCGCCGGCTGGTGGTCGGCCCAGGCCGGCTCGGCCGGCCGGCGGGTCTCGCCCGGCCAGGGCGTGTCCGTGGATGTCCAGTCGGGAGCCGGCGGTCCGTCCGGGGTGGCGTCGTTTGGCCAGTGCGCATCCAGCAACCGTGTTTCCTCTGACGGAAGGGAGCCTGCGGGTTGGGGATCCAAGCGATCGGGGTCCTTTTGATCAATACCCGGCCAGGCTCCGGCCGCCATCCACGCCTCGTCTGCGCTTGAGGCGCCGGAGGCTTCTTCGTTCTCGGTCGCGCCGTCGTCCTGTTCCTGGTCCTGCTCGGCGGAGATGTCGTCGGCGGAGGTTGGGTCCTGGAACATCGACAACTCTATGAAGGCGGGAAGCTGGGGATCTTGTCTCGCCTCGGGGACGGTCGGCGGGTTGAGGTTGCTCCCGAGTCCGAACGGCCAGGGGCCGGCCGGTTCTTCTTGGGGCTCTGGGCGATCGGGCGCGGACCCGCTGGTATTGGGCTCCGGAGGGGCGGCGACGTTTGTGTCCGGAGGGGCGGCATCGTCCGACGGAGCTTCGGCTTTGGGCTCCGGGCTATTACCCGGTGCATTCGGCCCCCAGTTGCTGAATGAAGGCGACGCAGGCGGGCTGAACGACGCGGGAGGCCCCCAGGGGCTGCCCTGACCGGTGGTGGCCGCAACGGTCTTGTAAAACGGGGGCGGTGTCACCGGAGTTGGTGCAGGGGGGACGTAGTTGAAGGGTGCGTTGAACCGTGGCTTTGGTGGGGTCGCCGGTTGGACGGGGGCGGTTGGACGGGGAGGAACTGCCGCCTGAGGCTCCTGGCCGGGCTTGAGGGCCGCCAGCTTGAACATGCCCTTCCTGTCCTTTTTGACCTTTTCTTCTTTGGCCTTCTCTTGGGGAGCGGGAGTGGGAACGGCGGGAACCGGGACAACGGGCGCGGATGTGACGGTGGACCCTGCGGGGCCGGTGGCGGTCTCCTCCGCCGGCATTCCAGATTTGCCGGGGGCCTTGCTGCCCTTCTTGCCGAATCGTCCTTTTTTGGGTTCCTCGAAGGGTTCCGGCGGCGGGAACGATGGCATCGGTGGCGCTACCTCCCGTTGGGGGCCGGTTGATTGCTGCGGCGGAATGGCCTCGAAGTGTTGGGTAGGAGGCGGCTCTGGGGCGGTGTCCAGGGAGGTCCGGTAGTCCGGCAGGGACATCTCGGGGGCCGGAGGTGCCGGTGGCCTTGACGCCGGTAAAGACGGCTCCGGGGCGTAGTTTTGGTCGCGGTACCCGTGGGGATCGGTCGCCGATGAGTACCGCGGTTCAACCCTGTCCTCTTCGGCGAAGGGAGGAAGATACATGAGGGTAGGTTCCTGCTCCCCGGTGGTTCTCGACTGGCGGGGGCGGCTCCTGGGGCGTTCGGGTTCGAAGAAGGTGGACGAGTCGAACTGCATCGTTCGTTCCGGCAGGTCCGGCACCGGCTTCAGGACCGGCCGATTGAACTGACGGGCAGCTTCGGGGGGGGATTCGTCCCGGACGGCGTTGCCGCGGGCCCGTCTCGGCTCGTCCCACAGAGCGGTGTCGCGGGGGGCCTTGGGCGCGGTTTGCACCTCCCGGACCCGGGGCTGCTGATCTTGCGTCTTGAGTGCGGAAGGCACGTCGAGGTCAAGGCTTCGGGTCGAGGACCGGAACCTTCTGATGCTTTTGAAGGGATGACCGGGGGAGTTACGGGCAGTCAAACCGAGTCCGATGAAGAACACAAGCCATAGCGCGCCCGCAATCATCCCTGTCGCGAAGCCCGTCACGCCCGACATTCTAGCTCAAATTGCCTCAGCCGGGCTCCCAACGCAACACAACAACTCTCCAGGAACACCTTGACCGGCCAGAAATTTGAGCATACGCTTAAATCCAACGTTTAGCCAGGTGTTGGAAGCTGGCACGGCTGCCCGGTGAGAGGCAGTTGGCCGGAATGGTCGGCAGGGGGGTAGATGGGTCCGGAAGCCATGGAGCGGGCGCTGGAGCGGGCCGAGTCGGCCGTTGCCAAGGGCGAAGGCCTTGGGGGCACCGGCTTTTGGAAGGCCGTCGGCGCCGCCCGCAGGGACTCGGATCTGGCAAAAGCCTATGCCCCGAGAATCGCCGCAATCGACCGCCGGGCTTTCGAAAACGGCGTCCGCCTCCGGGTGGGGGCGGGAGTGGGAACCGCACTGCTGGCGGGCGTCACCGGCACCGGCGTTGCGGCAATTTTTCTGGCCGGTGGGATCGAGAACCGACTGCTCCGGTCGGCGGTGTTCCTTGGTGCTTTGGGAGCGCTGGAGGTTGGATCCCACAGCCTGGCTCATTGGGCCGTCGGGCGGGCGATGGGCATGAAATTTACCTACTACTTCCTCGGCGGTCCACCCCCTCCCCGGCCCGGCGCCAAGTTGGACTACGGCTCCTACCTGCTGGTACCGCCCGTCCAACGGGCAGCTATGCACGCCAGTGGGGCGGTGGTCACCAAGCTGATCCCCTTCGCCCTCATCCCGGCGGCCAGGTCATTGGATCTTCCGGCGTGGGTGGTCTATCTGCTGATCGCCCTGGGGCTCGGCCAAATCGCCACCGACGTCTTGCTGAGCACCAAATCCTCGGATTGGAAAAAGGTAAAGCGCGAACTCAAGGCCGCCAGGACCTGGGTTAAGCCTTAGCCGTCCCGGTTGTACTCGGGCATCCCCTCGGTAGGGCTGGAGGCTTCGGCGTACAGCCGCTGCGGGATGCGGCCTGCTTCGTGGGCCAAACGCCCGGACTCTACTGCCATCTTCATAGCCATTGCCATGCGCACCGGATCTTTGGCCCGGGAGATAGAGCTGGCCACCAGCACGGCGTCGCAACCGAGTTCCATGGCGATGGTTGCGTGAGATGCCGTACCGATGCCGGCATCAAGCACCACGGGTACCCCGGCGTTCTCCAGGATTATTGCCAGGTTGTAGGGGTTACGGATCCCGGCGCCGCTGCCGATCGGGGACCCCAGCGGCATGACCGCGGCGCAACCCACCTGCTCCAGCCGTTTGGCAAGGATGGGGTCGTCGTTGGTGTAGGGGAGAACGATAAAACCCTCGTCGACCAGCGTCTCGGCGGCTGCCAGCAACTCCGGGCCGTCGGGGAGCAAGGTCTTGTCGTCACCGATCACCTCGAGTTTGATCCACTCGGTCCCCAGCGCCTCCCGGGCCATCCGGGCGGTGAAGACCGCGTCGGCGGCGGTGTAGCAGCCGGCGGTGTTCGGGAGGATGTCGCAGCCGGCGGACTCGATGACCTCAAGGATGGATCCGCCCGCCATCGGGTCGACCCGGCGCATGGCGACGGTGACCATTTCCGCCCCTGTCTGTTTCAGGGCGTCTCCCATCACCTTCAGGCTGGTGAATCCTCCGGTGCCGAAGATGAGGCGCGACTGGAAGACCCGCCCGGCGATCTGCAGCTTTTCGCGCAACTAGCCCCCCTGTACCGCTCTTAAAACTTCGATCTGCATCCCATCGCGGATCAAAAAGGAATCCCAACCGCTCCGGGGAATCACCTCGCCGTCAACGGCGACCGCCACCCCCCGGGTGACTTCGAACCCAAGTATGGCAAGGACATCGGGGATAGACGAACCGGCCTCCACCCGGCGTTGTTCGCCGTTGAGCTTGAGATTCATCCGCCGAACCTGCCGGGGCCGAATCCGGCCAGTTCCGCCGGCAGGTCGCCCTTGGCCAGTAGCTCGGCGATGCCGTCGGCGGTGACCGGGGCCAGCAGCACGCCGTTGCGGTAGTGGCCGGTGGCAATCACCAAACCGGGCTCGATCGTCCCCAGGATCGGAGCATTGTCCACGGTGCCGGGGCGCAGGCCGGCGGCAACCTCTATCAACTCCATCTCCCGGATTCCCGGCAGTAGCTCGTCGGCCGCGCGCAACAACTCGAAAATGCCCCCGGCGGTGGATGTGGTGTCGAAGCCCTTCTCCTCCATGGTGGCGCCGGCCACCACTTCGCCGTCCGGCCGGGGGACCAGGTAGACGTCCTCGGTCCTGAGTGTGTGGTTCAGCGGGACGGGTGTGGCGGCGGTCGACCGTAGGCGAAGGATCTGACCTTTGACCGGCCGTAGCGCTTTGGTGAGGTAGGCCGGCACCCCCGCGATCAGCCCCGACCAGGACCCGGCGGCAACCACCACCTGTTCGGCGGTGAGCACCTCACCGGTGACCAGCCGGACCGATCCGCCGGATACCTGGGCGACCTCGGAGCCGTGGCGAACCTGACCGCCGGCCGCGGTCAGGGCGATGCGAAGAGCTTCCAGGACCCTGCGGGGGTTGACGGCCCAATCGCCTCCGGCCAGGATCCCTGCCCTGGTCGACGGGTGCAGCCCCGGCTCCAGGCGACGGCAAGCCATGGAGGAAAGCCACTGAACCTCCAGGCCCAACTCCTGTTGGTGCTCGAAGAGCCGGGAGAGCGACTCGGACTGGTCGCGGTCCAAGGCGATGTGCATGATCCCGCGGGGGTGGTCGGCCAGGTTGATGCCGCTGGTGAGCGAGAGTTCTTCGGCGAACCCCGGCCAGCGCCGGGCGCTCTGAAGGTTCAGCCTGAGGAGCAAGTCTTCGCCGAAGGTGGTCTCAGTCACCGGGGCCAACATCCCGGCGGCCACGGTTGAGGCGGCGCTTGGGGGGTCGTCCCGGTCGAGGACCAGAACCGACAGTCCCAACTGGCTGGCGCGCCAGCCGATGCCCAGGCCAATGATCCCGCCGCCGACGATGATGGAGTCGTACTTCACTCCTTCAAAATACTCGCTTCGATCAGGACGGCTCGGTTCGCCCGTACTCCTCGAGGTAGGCCACGGTGTAGCCGATGATGTCGTAGAAGTCGGCAACGTGTACGTGCTCGTTGGGGGCGTGCAGGTTGGAGTCCGGCCGGCCGACCCCCGGCGGCGAGCAGATGGGTATCCCCAGCCCCTGGGCGATGGGGAACATCGGCCCGGTCGCCCACATGTAGGGGTAGATGGTCACCCGGTCCTTAAACCACTCCGCCGCCGCCGCCTCCGCGGCGCGGCCCAAAGTGGAGTCGAGCGGTGAACGGGATGGATTTTCGTGGCTCAAAACGCTGACCTCGATGTCGCCGAACCCGCGGTCTTTCAGGTGTTTGCGCACCAAACCGGCGATCTCCGTCCCGTCCTGGTCCGGGACCAGACGGAAGTCGACCTTGGCCATCGCCTCGGCCGGGAGCACCGTCTTTTGGCCTCCGGGGACGGTGTAGCCGGTCTCGAAGCCGTCGATGTTGGCCGTCGGCGAGTAGAGCAGTGCGTGGGTGAGCGCGGGGCCGGTCAGTCCGCGATTGAACTCGGCTATGCCTAGGCGCTTGAGCATCGCTTGCTCGTTGAACGGGATCCGTTCTATCAGTTCGGACTCCCGGGGGCCGGGCGGAACGATCTTGTCGTGGAATCCGTCGATCACCACGTTGCCGTCGTCGTCGGTGAACGAGTTGATCGCCCTTAGCAGGCGCCAGGGGGCAGAAGGTGCGTAGACTGCGATCGACGAGTGCTGGTCGCCGCTGATCGCCCGGCAGCGAAGCTCCACGTACAAAAGGCCCTTGCAGCCGTAGTACATCTCCGGGCGGCCGTCGAGGTCCATCCATCCGCCTTCCCAGACGCAGTCGTCGGCCTTTAATTGTTCGGCGAAGGCCTGGCAGATGCGCTCGAAGTAGACGCTGCCCGCCTCCTCCTCGCCCTCAATTAGGAACTTGACCGTGAACGGGAGTTCGCCGTTCAGTTCCCGGAAGACCTCCAAGGCGCAAAGCCGGGCGACCAGGTCGCCCTTATTGTCGGCTGCGCCGCGGGCGAAGAGTTTGCCGTCCCGGATGGTGGGTTCGAACGGGGGGGAGAGCCACAGGTTGAGCGGGTCGACGGGCTGGACGTCGTAATGGTCGTAGATCATCAGGGTGCGCCCGGGGTCGGTGCCGGCGAACTCGCCCAGGATAGCCACCGGCGAGCCGGGGACCGAGAGCCGGGAAACTGTGGCTCCGAGTTCTACCAGGCGGTTCTCGAGCCAGGCGATCATCTCGATCCCCTGTCCCTCGGTGCCGACGGAGGGGATGGCGCAAGCCTGCTCGAGGTGACCTAGGAAGCGGCCGGAGGACCGGGAAACGGCGTCGCGGATCTTCTGAGCGTCGGTCATCAGGCCTTGATCCTAACCGGGGCGGGGAATCCGGAACCGGGGCGGGTGGATCGGGTGGAACCGGCATCCGGCCGGAGCCGAGTGGGCGGGGGCCCGCAAAGAGCGAGCGGGCGACGAGAATCGAACTCGCACCACCAGCTTGGAAGGCTGGAGCTCTACCATTGAGCTACGCCCGCGATGTTTCAGACCTTAGTCTAACTGTCCGCGGATCGGTCGGGATGGCCGGATTCGAACCGACGACCTCGGCGTCCCAAACGCCGCGCGCTGCCAAGCTACGCTACATCCCGTCCCAATCAGTGTACCGGCGCTCGGACCGCCCCGGCGGCAGGCCCTACACTGGATACTCAAGCGCTCGTAGCTCAACTGGATAGAGCGGACGGCTTCTACCCGTCAGGTTGGGGGTTCAAGTCCTCCCGGGCGCACCACTCGCACCTTCTATGGGGCCAGGTTCTGGGTCTCAATGCGCCGGGACCGAATAGGCAGATAACTCTCTTCGGCGGCTTGACCTGTAGGATTAGCATCTAGAGCTGAACATCGGTCGGTGCTCACCGTGGACCCGTCGGCGCCGCTCGTATCTTCCCAAGAAAGTGGAAGGTTAGCCTCAAAACGGGTTCAGGGGTCAATCATTTGGACGCAAAGCGTCTAACCCGGATCCTCGGTGCCTTGTTGGGCACAGACACCGCACTCGATCCGGCTACATATCCGCTCAGGGTTTGTAATGCGGCCGTCGAGTTGCTGGGTGTAACCAGCGCCGGCGTAACCCTCATGTCCGGGGGCCAGCCGGGGTCCGTTTGGGCGTCGGACCCTCTGGCGCAAAACATCGAAGACCTTCAGTTCTCGTTGGGCGAGGGACCAGTTGTGGACGCCTACGGCACCAGATCCCCGGCGCTGGAGCCGGATCTGTCCGCTCCCGGCCGCCGTTGGCCGTTCTTCAGCCCACAGGTGCGCGAGTTGGGGGTGTTGGCGATATTCGCTTTCCCCTTGCAGCTGGGCGTTATCAGCCTGGGGGCGATCACCCTCATCCGGACCGAATCCGGGCCGCTCAGTGTTGACCAGCTTGCGGACACATTGATCCTCGCCGACGTTGCCACGATGCACCTCATTGAGCTTCAGGCCGAAGGCTCTTTGCTTTGGCCGCCGACGGACGGGTTCGCCGAACGAGCCCGGGTACATCAGGCAACCGGGATGGTTGCAGCTCAGATCAACTCGGATATGGCGACTGCTCTGGCCAGGCTCCGGGGGCACGCCTTCGCCAACGATGTCGATGTGTTCGATGCGGCCGAACAGGTTCTCTCTCGTCGCCTCCGGCTGGTAGGAGAGCCGGTCATGTAGCACTAATCTTGGAAGATAGCCCAAGAGTATTGTGCCTGGGGCCGGCCAAGCGTAGTATCGAAAGTAGAACTGTTCCATGGGATGCCCTGGACCCGGCGATTACCAATCGACGCTTGGGTGGGGGTATTGGGATGCGGGACAGCAATTCTGAGACACCGTTTGGGGAATGGGAGTTCGCAGTTTCCCTTGGTCACCTTGCTCAAATGAATGAGTTGGCCCGCATGTGTCATCCGAGTTCCAGGATCTCCATGCAGTTGATCAGGATTACCGGTCTTGCCAATTGGCCCGAGCCCGAACTTCCCCCGGCAGCCCGTTTTTCGGTAGAGGCCGCCTACATCTTGGCGGACCGGACCTCGTCCTAACGACTCGATCCCCGGGGAGGCGTAGGGGCCTTTGCCTTTGAGGTCTTGAGGTCTCCGGCGGTTAGCCGGTTCAGGGTCACTTCCGCGGCCACGTCGTGCAGGTTGCGGTTCTTGTTGCGGGAGTAGGTCCGCAGGATTGTGAATGCATCGTCGACCGATATCTGTAGCCGTTCGGCGATGACCCCCTTCGCCTGTTCAATGGCCACCCGGCTGTTCAGCGCTCGCTGAAGCTGTTCCGCCAGGATCCGTGCCTCCCGGAGTGCTTTTTCATGAAGAATGCTGATGGTGGCGATGTCCGCCATTGCCTGGGCGGCAACCAGATCGTCGTCACTCAGCGGTATGGGACCCTTAAGCAAGACGGTGAGCGTTCCCAGGACCTCGGCCTTGAAGCGGAGCGGCAGGCTGGAGGCCCCCCGAAAACCGGCCCGTTGCGCCCCGGCGACGAATTCCGGCCAGCGGCTTTCGGCGGTCAGGTCGCGAGCGTGCACAGCCTGGCCGCCGCGGAACGCTTCGAACGAGGGTCCCTGCTCCACCTGTGTCGCCAGGAAACCCAGCCGGTTGGACTCCGCCCCCGAAGTTGCGATGACCTGTAGCCCGCCGCGCTGGTCGGCCAGCATCACTCCGGCCTGGGCCTGGTCGAATAATTCGGCGGAACGGTCGGCCAGCGTGTGCAGGAAGTCGACGATGTCAAAGTCGTCAACCAGTGTGTCGGCAAGTTCAACGAAGGTCCGTGCAAGAAGCCGTTCCGTTGACATGGCATTCCCTTCCTTAGGCCCCATCATAAAAGGATGGGGCCGAGCGTGCCGGACCTGGGTGTCG
>JAJCYE010000054.1 GCA_029263075.1 Actinomycetes bacterium | reverse complement strand
AGCCGGGTCGCTTCCGTCTCAACCCGCGAGCCGGCGTCGGTCAACTGCTGCCACACGATCACCACCACAAAAGCCAGCAGCACCGTATAGATCGTGGAGACCGTGGCGTGCAGGGCGGTTACCGCGCCGCTGTCCTCCGGTTGAAAATTCCTCTTCCGCAGCACCTTCGCTAAAAACAGCGTGAATGCCACCGAAGGAACCACCGTAATCACACCCAGCAGCCACGTCGGCATCGAGAGCAGCCTTACAACCACCTAGTACCTCACGCCGGCTGGACGGACGAGCGCGCCGAGCGCCGAAAGAACGCCCAAACGCCTATGGAGAGCGCTACGAAGATCACAAATGGTACGACGGCGGACCCGATCGCGCTGGACGGCGCACGCCGGGTCGCCGGGAGTATGACCAGCAGGAGAAACGCCAGAACCGAAGCGGAGTAGACCCCCGCCCACAAGCCCCGGCTGTGACGGAACACGGTATTCCCATCCAGGAAGGTCACCGGGATCAGCGAGAACACCAGCCGGTTCAGTGCCACCACCGTGACGCCGGCCAGGATGTCGGTCCACGGGGCGGCGGTAACCGCTGCCCTCAACGCCCAGCACAGCAGGCCGAACGCCAACAGCGAGGTGCAGGAGATCACCGTCTGAATGGCCGGTCCCCTTGACCCGGTGTTGTGTTTGGCCTCAAGCCGCGACCCGGCGAGGTGACCGTAAAGGTAGGGAGGCTGCAGTTGACCGAGGGTGGAGATCGCCACGAACGCCGCCACCACCGGCAATCCGGCCGGGTAGGTCCGGAAGGTGCGGCGGGGCATGCCCAACCGGTCGTTCGCCGCAGCCGCGGCGGCCTCGTAGACGGCGGTGGTCAACAAGAACCCCAGCCCCACCGCCAACGCAACGGTAGCCAGCGAAGCCGGGCTCCAGCCCCGTCCCACCTTCTGGAGCGCAGCCAGCATCCCCGCCACCGCGGCGCTGGCAACCAATGCGAACAACTGGCGGGCCGGTACCGGCGGGCTCTTGGGCGAAGCCAGCCTCGGGAACCTCCGGCGCACCCGGTCGTAGTTCTCCCGGAGGGTTTTGTTGAACAGTTCGGCCGGGAATCCGATGAGGATCAGGCCGAAAATACTCACCGCCGCCGCCACCACCACCGTACGCGCCGAGAGGTCCACCTCGTCCGGCCGCGGCAACTCCAGGCTGGCGCTCGGCGCCGAACCGGGCGCCACCCCCGCCGATTTTGCCGGCTCAACTCTCCGGGCGGTCTCCGGGGGCAACTCGGTTGCCGGGGGCGGCGCACCCGGTTCGATCGCCGGAGCAGGAGGCGGTATCGCCACCCCGGCCGGCGCCGCCGGGATCGAGGCCGCCGGGATCGGGAAGGACGCAACATCCGGTATCCGCCCCAACGGAAGTGGTGGGCCGGGGGACTGGGGGGAAGCATCAGAAGGAGCGGGCGGCGCGGCCGGGGGGGCCGGGATCCCGGTGGCCGGCGCGGGCGGGCACAGGAGGGCGGTAAGGTCACAGACCAGTTGCAGTACCGGGTTGAGATCCAGCCCACCGGCCGGCGGGGGCGTCTGGGCCCGAGCGGTAGCCGGAGCGCCCAAGACGATCGCCAAGAGCAGCAACGACACCACTCCTCCAAACTTCACTGTCCGGCCCACCCGACCCCCCTTTTGTGCGGCCCGGCGCCGGCAGGTGCCCGACCGGGCCTGCAAAGGCCAAGGCCCATTCAGCCACAGCCCCGAGTGGGTTGCAACGTTTTCTCACTCAAGCGTTGCCTGAGCCCTCCTCATTCGCTAGTCTCGTTTCCCCGAACTTCAGCCCTTGCCCAGGGGGAGCCCATGTCATCAGTTGGCAGCACCGCCGAGCCCGCCACGGTCTCGGCGAAACCCCTTGAGAACAAACGAGCGCTCCCGCTCTCCCGCGTAGACCTGGAGGAACTGGTGTTGAAGGGCTGCCACGCCATGGCCCGGCACACCATGGGGTCCGGTAAACCAGTCCCCGCCCAGATCCTCGAGAACCTTCACCTGATCGAGCAGGAGCGAAGGAGCCGGGCTTCCGGCGCCGGGCAGGACGGCTCGGGTCTCTCGACGGTGAACCTGCTGGCTCGCACCCACCGCCAGTTGAGCCAGATCGTCGCCCCCGCCACCCCCCGCACCCTGCTGTTGTTGGAGGAGGACAAGCAGGACGCCAGCGCTTGGAGATTTTTCGGCCCGATCCGCATCATCCGGCGGCTGATGGGGGTGGCGTTTTTCTGCCTGATCGTATTCATCTTCACGACGCTGTCGCCGATGGTCACCGGTCAGGTGGACTTTGTAAACGACTCGGGAGTCCGGCTGTTGCTCAACGAGTTGCTGCTGCTCTCCGCCGCCGGGATAGGTGCTTCGTTCGCTGCTCTGTTCAAGGTCAACGGGTACGTGGCGGACGGCACCTACAACCCCCGGTACGACTCCTCCTACTGGGCTCGATTCGGTCTGGGTCTTCTGGCCGGGATGGTCCTGGGAATCCTCATCCCCATCGATCAATCGAGCCATGAGCTGGGCCGGCCCCTGCTGGCCCTGCTCGGCGGATTCTCCGCCTCGGTGGTGTACCGGCTGCTCGCCCGGCTGGTGGAGACCCTCGAGTCGCTGGTCCAGGGGGAAACCCGACAAGTCATCGCCCAGGAAAAAACGGCGGCCGACATGAAAGCCGCTCAATTGGTTGCCGCGACCAGGGTTCAGATGGCATCGGACCTGGTGAGGGTGCGCGAGCAGATTCGCCAGGGCCTCGACACCGATGCGCTGCAAAAGCAGCTCGATGCGATCCTTGCGGGACTGCTTCCCGACGATCAGTCCCCCGCCGGGTAAGCGCGCCGGGGCACACCACACAGGCGCGTCCCCGCCTAAACTGGATGGTTCACAGACCGCTGGGGAAATGGGGTTCCGGCATGAATCCACACGCCGTTTGACCGGGTCACACTACGAACGCCTCGGCGTTCCGGCAGGATCCACCCAGGAACAGATCCGCCT
>JAJCYE010000053.1 GCA_029263075.1 Actinomycetes bacterium | reverse complement strand
TGGCGGTCCTGGTGCCCTGCCACCGGGTGGTTGCCGCCGGGGGCAAGCTGGGCGGCTTTTCCGCCGGGGGCGGACTTTCGACCAAGACCCGGATGCTCGCCATCGAAGGGGTAACGATCGGCGCCCAAGCGGCCACTCCGGCCCGCCAAGAGGGCCTCGACTTCGATCCGATCGCAGCACTGCGTCATCTGAGCAAGGCCGATCCGGAGTTGGGCCGGCTCATCGAGGCAGTCGGCCCTTTCGAGATGGAGCTTTCGTCGACCCCCAGCATCCTGGTTGCCCTGGTCCGTTCAATCACCTACCAGCAGCTCAGCGGGAAGGCGGCCGAGACGATTTACCGGCGCCTCTGCGCCCTGTTTGCCAACCCCGAGGCGGGCCCCACAGCCGGCGAACTATTGGCCCTTTCCGATGCGCAGTTGCGTGCCGCCGGCGTGTCGCGCAACAAGATCGCCTCGATGAAAGACCTGGCGCGCCGGCAAATGGAGGGCGAGATTCCCACCCTGGCCCAGGCCCGCCAGCTCTCGGACGAAGAACTGGTTGAGCGCCTGCTCCCGGTTCGGGGAGTAGGGCGGTGGACGGTTGAGATGTTGCTGATGTTCCGGCTGGGCCGCCCCGACGTCCTGCCGTCGACCGACCTGGGCATCCGCAACGGCTTTGCCCGTGCCTTCAATGTTGCACTTCCCGGTCCCGCCGAGATCGTTGAGCGGGGCGAACGGTGGCGGCCCTACCGAACGGTCGCCAGTTGGTACCTGTGGAGGGCCGCCGAGATGAAGGCCCAGGAGCCCGTCTAGTGTCGCCGGGCCGCAACGCGGCGGCGGCCGGAACCAGGCGGGGCCGGAACCAGGCGGGGCCAGAACCAGGCGGGGCCGGAACTACGCGGCGGCCGGAACGAGGCGGCGGCCGTGTCCCCGGCAATCACCCGGCGGCGGCCTCCAGGGCCAGTCCGGTGGCCAGGAGCAGTTCTTCGGACCCGGGTGGGCCGATCAGTTGGAGGCTGGCGGGGATCGGCCCCCCGGCGGGGATCGGCAGCGCCAGCGCCGGGATGCCGGCCAGGTTTACCGGGTGGGTCTGGCGGATGGCGTACATCGGGCTCGGGTCCTCCAGTAGGGGCGGATACTGCGATAGGACCGGCATGGCGATCAGCCCCACGCGGCTCAGTACTTCACCCAACTCCAGCTTCCACGCCGCCCGGGCGGCGACCAGGCGGCGCCGCTCCGCAGCGCCGATCTTCCCCCCTCCTTCCAGGCGGCCGGCGACATCGGCCCCGATGTGGCCGGTTTGCAGCAGGTGTCCGTCGCTGTCGAACGCCTCGGAGGCGATGACAAGCATGGTGTCGGACGAAGCCTGATCCCAGCCGGGGAGGTCGACCTCGACGGTGCCTATCCCGGCGTCCCGGATAACCCGGTCGATGGCGGAGTCGATCTCCGGCGCGGCGGGGATCCGGAACCGGCCGATCCGGGGCGGGGGAGTGACCGCCCCCAGAGAAAAGCCGGGCTCGAGCAACTGCATCCCCCAAACCAGGCCTGCGACGTCGCGGGTCATCGGCCCCACCGTGTCCAGGCTGGGGGCAAGCGGCCAGATTCCTGCCATGTCGATCCGCCCGTGGGTGGTTTTGAGGCCGGCGATTCCGCAGCAGGCGGCCGGGATGCGTATGGATCCTCCCGTGTCCGTCCCGAGCGCCATGTCTGCCAGGCCGAGCGCCACCGCCACCGCCGAACCGCTCGACGACCCGCCGGGGACCCGCAACGGGTCCAGCGGGTTTACGGGGGTCCCCGACCAGTTGTTGATTCCGGTTATCCCGAAGGCCAGTTCGTGGAGGTTGGTTTTGCCCGGGATGTAGATCTGTTGGGCCGCTTCAGCGGCCCGGATGCCCGCCAGGCAGGCGGCATCGGCCCCGGCGGGCGTCGCCGACTCCGCAACCGCCTTGCTCCCCGCGGTGGTGGGCAGGCCGGCCATGTCGATCAGATCTTTGATCGCCACCGGCCGCCCGTGCTGCGGCGGGTTCAGGCGGAGGATGAAACAGGCGTCGTCGTTCATGCCGCAACTCTAGTTAGTGTCGGCCCCGGACCCCTTCGGGACTCACAAGGGTGCTCTGCCAAACCCGCGGGCCTCACGGTTCGATGTCCTCCAGTTCCACCTCGAGCAGCGGCCGCAGCCGGGGGATCAACCGGTTCAACTCGTCCATGTGAGACGCCGAGAGGCGGTGCAACTTCTCGGTTCCCAGCCCGGTCAGGGTCACCCGTACCACCCGGTGGTCATCGGGATCCGGGTCCCGCCGCACCAGGCCGGCGGCTTCGGCGCGATTGACCAGTTCCACCATGCTGTGGTGGCGCAGCAGCAGGTGGGTGCTCAACTCGCGGATGCTCGGTGGCTTCGGCTCGGGATGGCCCCTGATGGCCAGCAGGATCTGGTGCTGGGCGGGGGTGATCCCCAGCCGGCCGGCCTGGCTTTCAAGGTGGTGGATGTAGCGGCGGACGCCGTCACGGAACTCGAGCAGTCGCCGGTAGTCGTCGTCGGTGAGGTCGTCCACGGCTCTATCGTACCAAGATATCGGTATACGATATAAGTCGCCCAATCGATTTGAGGAGGTTGTACGCCGCGTGCCGGAGACATCGCATCGCAGAGTGGGGTTGCTGATCGGAGTGGCGGCTTTCCTTGGTCTGGCCGGGGGGGCGGCGGCCTGGGCGCTGCTCAAGCTGATTGGCTTGCTCACCAACCTTGCGCTGTTCCACCGCTGGGCCACCGAGGTCCCCTCATTTGCCGGGTGGCAACCCAACTGGACGCTGGTCCCGGTGGCGGCGGCCGGGGGCCTGGCGGTGTCGTTGCTGGCGCTGCGCTGGCCGGCGATCCGGGGCCACGGTATTCCCGAGACGATGGAGGCGGTCCTGTTGCGTCACAGCCGGATCGCCCCCGGGGTGGCTTTCGCCAAGCCGGCGTCGGCGGCCATCGCCATAGGGACCGGCGGCCCGTTCGGCGCCGAGGGACCCATCATCGTCACCGGCGGGGCGCTGGGATCGTTGGTCGGACAGGTGCTCCACGTATCGCCCGCCGAGCGCAAAATTCTGCTGGCCTGCGGGGCCGCCGCCGGTATGGCGGCGACGTTCGGTGCCCCGATAGCCGCAGTAGTTCTGGCCATCGAACTCTTGCTGTTCGAGTTCTCCAGCCGGGCTCTCATCCCGCTCGTCGTTGCCTCGAGCATCGCGGCGGGGGTGCACTCCTTTGCGTTGGGCCCGGGGCCGCTGTTCACCGTGCCCCCGCACGACTACTCCGGACTGGCCAAGCTGCCGGCCTTCGCGGTCGTGGGGGTGTTGTGCGGGCTTCTGGCGGTGCTGATTGCCCGCGGATTGAGCATGACCGAGGACCTGTACAGCAAGCTGCCGGTAGGCGAGTTCTGGCACCCGGTAATCGGCGCCTGCGGCTTTGCCCTGATCGGGCTGGCGGTGCCCCGGGTTCTGGGGGTGGGATACGACGCCATCGGCGACATCCTGCAGAATCGCCTCGCTCTGGCGACTCTGGTGACTTTGGGTATCGCAAAGCTGGTCGCCTGGTGGATCGCTCTCGGGTCCGGTACATCGGGAGGCACCCTGGCTCCCATGCTGCTTATCAGCGGTTGTTTTGGCGGCGTGGTCGGCATGGTCAGCGAAGCCTGGCTGCCGTGGCTGGATCTCGCCCCGGGAGCCGTCGCGCTGGTGTTCATGGCAGCCACCTTCGGCGCAGCCACCGGAGCCACCTTCGCTGCAATTGTCTTCTTGTTCGAGTTGACCGGTGACTATCAGGTGATCTTGCCGCTGATGATTGCCACGGTGGTCGCAAGTTTTGTTGCCCAGGCGTTGATGGCGGAGACCTTGATGACCGAGAAATTGGCCCGCCGGGGCATCAAGGTTGGGAGGGCCTTCGAAGTGGACGCGTACGGCCACACCCTGGTGCGTGACGTCATGACCCGGGCGGTCCAAACCCTGCGCGCAGACGCCACCTGGGCGTCGGCCGGGGCAACGCTGGGGGCCGGATCTCATCACGTCTACCCACTGGTCGACCATGAGGGCCGGTGCGTCGGGCTGGCCAACCGCATGGACCTGGTACTCGGGGCCTCCGATCCCGGCGAGGCGGTCCGTGAGATCTCCTGCGACGACCCGGTGGCGGTTCGGGAAACCGACACCCTGGCGCTGGCGTTGGAGTTGATGCTTGCGGAAGGGGTCGAACAGTTGGTGGTGCTCGACCAATTGGATAGGTTGGCCGGGATTTGCACCCGCACGGACATCCTCGGGGTCCGTCTGGGCCGCGTCGAGCAGGAGGAGCGGCAGCCGGGCTGGTTGAAGGTGCGCCAGAAATAGACGACTAAGCCTCTCGTGGGGACGCCGATTGCACTTTTGGTACTTGTGTTGCCACATTGCGTGGCTACAATGGAATTATCTATGAATGACGGTCCGGACTGGCGTGCGGAGATGGACAAGGCCAAGCGAGAGCTTGGTTCGCCCGGCATCCTCGCGGCCTACTGGGGTGGCACGGTGGCCATCCTGCTGCTGCTTTCGTTGGTCCTCGGAGGAATCCCGGGCGCCCTGGGGCTGGTCATCAACATCGTCATCATCATGATCGCCGCGGTACCGGTGGCCCTGGGCGCCGGTTGGCTGAGCGCCCGCAAGAAGTCCTCCTAGCGGCCCGACCGCCGGAACAAAGGGGCCAAC
>JAJCYE010000052.1 GCA_029263075.1 Actinomycetes bacterium | reverse complement strand
GGGGAACGAAACGTGGACGCCCACGTCCGGACCGTGCGGCGCAAGTTGGGTTCCGGCTTTCCGCTGACGACAATCCGGGGCGTCGGCTACCGGGTCGACCAGTGAGCAGAGGGTGGTCGTTGAGGCGCCGGCTGGCCGGAGCGTTGGTTCTCACGGCCCTGGTGTCGTTGATCCTGGCGGCGGTTGTCGGTACCGGGCTGATCCGGCGGGCCGAGGAGCAGGCGGCGTTGACCGAACTGCGCCGCCAGGCGGAGCGGCTGGGCGGGGAGGCCAGCCTCACCGGTGAGGAGCCCCTGACCGCCCTGCGGCTGGTGAGGCGGGCGCTCGATCTGTCCGACGCCTCCTTGTACCGGATCGCCCCCAACCGGGCGGTTCTGGTGGGAGGGGAGCCGCAGTTCGTGCTCACCGATGCGGACCTGACGGCGCTGCGCTCCAACCAGACGCTGGAGGGCCGGCGGCAGACCGGCAACGGTGAAGCGGTGTTCGTCGCCGCGCCCATATCGGCCCCCCGCTCCAAGTTGGTCCTGGTGTTGTCGCGGCCGGTTCAACAGGGGCCGCGGATCCCTCTCGGGCCATCGGGACTGGCTGCGGCTGCCCTGGCCGTCGGGGCGGCGACGGGCATGGCGTTGGTGCTGTCCAAACGGATTTCGGAGCCCATGGGCGAGCTTGCCGCGGCGGCCGGCGACGTGGCCAAGGGAAACCTGGATCGCCGGGTGGCAGTCGACGGCGAAGATGAGATCGCGGTGGTGGCCGAGGCCTTCAACTCCATGGCGGCTCAGCTCAAACAAAACGAGCAGCGCCAGAAGGACTTCTTGATGTCGATATCCCACGAACTCCGGACGCCGCTCACCGCAATCCAGGGGTACGCAGAAGCCATTGAAGACGGCACCATAGACGGCCAGGATGCCAGGGCCGCCGGGGTGATCGTGGGGGAGTCGAAACGGTTGGGCCGGCTGGTTTCTGATCTGCTTGATCTGGCGCGCCTCGACGCCCACCGTTTCAGCGTCCGGCTGGAGCCCGTCGAGGTGGCGTCGATTTTGGATGCGGTTCAGTCCAAGTTTACGCACCGGGCGGAGGGTGTCGATCTCGAGATCGACCCTTGCGTAGCCACCGCCCAGGCCGATCCAGACCGGCTGGTTCAGGTCCTGTCGAACCTGATGGAGAACGCCCTGCGGTACACCCCGGCCGGGGGTCGCATACGCCTGGGCTGCTCGGAAACGTCAGACCGGGTGGTTTTTGAGGTCACCGATAGCGGCCCCGGCTTCCAGGATCAGGATTTGCCCAGGGCTTTCGAGAGGCAGTATCTGTGGACCAGGTACCGGGCGGTGCGTCAGGTAGGGACCGGGCTGGGGCTGGTGATTACCAAGGAGCTGGTCCTGCTTATGGGGGGTTCGATCGAGGCTTCGAACGTTCCCGGGGGCGGTGCCATGTTCACCGTGAGCCTGACGAAGGCAAGCGAACAGGATGGGCGAGGGGAATAGAGAAGCCTTACTGCCGCGGATACACTGAAAGGGTGCCCAACGTGGATCCGAACCAGCACGACCTGTTCACCCTCCGTCAACGGTTCCGCCTGGTAACCAATGAGTACGACTTCTACCTGGCCGGTCCCGATGGCGAGCCTTCCGGCGATCCCTTCTGCTTCGTCAAACAGAAGACCTTCAAGTTCAAAGAGGACATCCGCTTCTATACCGATCAGACCCGGGCGGAGGAGTTGCTGCGCATCAAGGCCCGGCAGCGGTTCGACCCGGCAGCCCGCTACGACGTGACCGACTCGGACGGAAACGTCATCGGAGCAATTCAAAAGGTGTTTGGTGCCAGCCTGCTGAGGTCCACCTACCTGCTGTTCGGTAGTTCGGGGGAGCAGGTGGCCACCGTGATGGAGGAGAGCCAGGCAGTTGCCATCCTTCGCCGGGCGGTTGGATTTGTTCCCTACCTGGACAATGTCGCACCCTGGCTGCCTATCCCGTACCACTTCATCTATGAACGGGACGGCCGGATCCTGGGCACGCACCGGCGCCGGCTGATGAAGCTGCGTGACTTCTACGACATCGACCTGTCCGCCGACTCGGACCGCAGCATTGATCGCCGCCTGGCTCTGGCGATTGCGGTGGGCATCGACGCCCTGCAAGCTCGTTAGGTTCCGGGCGTCGTTGCTGCCCCCGAACCACCCGCCGGTGTTAGGTTACCGAGCATGACGCGGGGACCTAGTACGAGGATGCTGGCCGGGCTGTTGTTCCTGGCAGCTTTCCTGCTGGTCCCTTCAGCCGCCCTGGCCCAAACCGGGGAGCGGATCTCCGGCTATCAGATCGACATAACAATCGAGAATCCCAGCGGCGACCTGGTCGTGATCGAACGGATCAGCTACGACTTCGGGACCAACCAACGACACGGAATCTTCCGCAACATCCCGGTGCGCTTTACCGCCGACGACAAGTTCGACCGGATTTACCCGCTCGAGGTGGTGTCGGTGACGGGTTCACCGGGGACTCCCGACGAGTACGAGGTCCTGACTCAGGGGGCCCACGAGGTCATCAAAATCGGCGATCCCGACGAGACGATCAGCGGGCTCCGCCAGTACGAGATCATCTACCGCATCGAGGGTGCCCTGAATTCGTTCCCCGATCACGACGAGTTGTACTGGAACGCGATCGGGTTCGAGTGGGAGGTGCCGATTTCCAACGCCACGGTCACTGTGAACGCGCCGGCGGACGTAACGAGGGTGGCGTGTTTTGCGGGGCCGGAGGGTTCCAGCCTTCCTTGTGGCAGCGCTCGTATGGACGGTCGGGAGGGCAAGTTTTCGCATCCGTCTCTCAACCCCTACGAGTCCATGACCGTTGTGGTGGGGATCCCTACCGGGGTTGTGGACAAGCCGGCCCCCATTCTTGAAGAGCGGTGGAGCCTGGCCAGTGCCTTTCGGGCCACCCCGTTTACCGTTGCAGGGGCGGTCACCATTCTTGCCCTCCTCGGTGCGCTGATCTACCAACAGATATTTCGCCGGGGCCGGGACCGCAAGTTTTCCGGGTCCCCGGTTGATGCGGCCATGTCCACCGGCGGGCCCGAAGAGCCGATGGGGGCGTTCGAACGTCCGGGAATCCCCGTGGAATACGTGCCGCCGGACAATTTGAGACCCGGCCAGGTGGGGACCTTGATAGATGAAACCGCCAACACCCTGGACGTCATCGCCACCATCATTGACCTGGCGGTGCGCGGCTACATCAAGATCGAAGAGATCCCCAAAGAGGGTTTGTTCGGCCAGGAGAACTGGTGGCTTCACAAGCTCAAGGAGCCGGACGGACTCAAAACCTACGAAAGCCTGCTCATGACAAGCATTTTTTCGGCCGGCCAGCAAGAGGTCATGCTCTCGCAACTGGAAGACAAGTTCGCCGCCAAACTCAAAAACGTTCAAGACGCGCTTTACAAAGATGTTGTCGATCAGGGTTGGTTCACCACCCGCCCGGACCGGGTGCGCAACACCTGGACCGGAATAGGAGTCGGGGTGTTTGCCCTGGGGGTTGGGTTCCTGGTCGCGGCCGCGGCGTTCACTCACCTGGCCCTGATGGCCCTCCCTTTCCCGCTGGCCGGGCTCATGGTCTTGATCAACGCCCACCGCATGCCCAGCAAGACGGCAAAAGGAACCGCGGTGGTTCGCAGGGTCAAGGGTTTTCGCAAGTTCATCGAGGAGTCCGAGAAGGACCGGGCCCGTTTCGCGGAACAAAAAAATCTGTTCTCGGAATACCTGCCGTACGCTATCGTTTTCGGCGCTACCAAAAAGTGGGCCAAGGCGTTTGAAGGAATCGACGGCCAACTCCCGGAAACCTCCTGGTACGTGGGCAGCTACGGTCATGCATTTAACGCCGCAACGTTTTCCAGTTCAATGAGCGGGTTCACTACATCGACCGCCGGAACCATCTCGTCAACTCCGGCAGCTTCGGGCACCAGCGGCTTCAGCGGCGGCGGGGGATTTTCCGGAGGAGGCGGCGGCGGCGGGGGAGGAGGGTCCTGGTAATGGCTAAAGAGGGCGGTCTACTCAAAGAATTTCAGGCTTTCGTGTTGCGGGGCAATGTTGTTGACCTCGCCGTCGGAGTGGTGATAGGCGCCGCCTTCGGGACGGTGATTACGTCGCTTGTGGAAAATATACTCACGCCGCTGACCGGCGTTTTTAAGGTCCCCGATTTTAAGGATCTTGAGGTCGCCGTCGGAACCTCAACGCTTAGTTACGGGTTGTTCCTGAATGCGGTCATCGCTTTTGTCCTGGTGGCGGCGGCGATCTTCCTGTTCGTGGTGAAACCGGTAAACAAGTTGATGGCCAGTAAAAAGACCGAGGCACCGGTGGTCAAAACCACGCGGGACTGTCCGGCGTGCCTCAGCGCGATCCCGCTCGCGGCAACACGGTGTGCATTCTGCACCAGTGAGGTTGCCCCGGCGCCCGCAGAGGCCCAGTAGCGAGATTGCCCCGGCGGCCCCCGCCAAGGCCCGACCCGTAGGCGGATAGCGCCCTGCCCGCTGGGTTAGGACCCATTCTCCAGTGACCGGCGCAGCACCTCGGTGACCGGCAGGCGGGTGAACTCCTTCGGGATGGGCTCGCCCAGCGCCAGGCGGCGTTTGACCTCGGTCCCGGACAGGACGATCCGCTCCTCGGGGGAGTGGGGACAGGTTTTTGCCGTGGTCATTTGATGGCACAGGCTGCACCAAAAAGCCTGGTCGAACAACAGCGGGATGATGCCCAACTCCTCTCGGGTGAACTCCTCAAAAATTTCATGGGCCTCGAAAGACCCGTAGTAACTGGCAAATCCGGCATGGTCCCGCCCGACGATGAAGTGGCTGCATCCGTAGTTCTTGCGGCAGATCGCATGGAAAACCGCTTCCCGAGGCCCGGCGTAACGCATGGTTGCCGGGAATGCCGACAAGAACACCCGGGAGGGTGGGTAGAAATTGGCGAGCAGGGTCTCATACGCAGCCATGCGCACCGCTGCCGGGAAATCTTCGCCTTTGCCTTCGCTCACCATGGGATGCAGCAGGAGGCCGTCGATGGTTTCCAGTGCCACCTTCGTGTGGTATTCGTGCGCCCGGTGGATGGGTTGGCGGGTTTGGAATCCGGCAACTGTTTTCCATCCTCGAACCGCAAGCTCCTCCCGAACCTGGGCCGGAGTCAGGCGGAGCTTTTTGAAGGGCCGCGCCTTCGGGAGCGCCAAAACGGTGATCCGGCCACCCAACAGATAGTCGCCTTGAGCGACCAGTGCGGCCACGCCCGGGTGGTTGGTGTCCTCGGTGCGGTAGACGTGGCGGGCCTCGGCCTGGCGATCGTAGGGGAATGCCTCCTCTAGATGCAGGACTGCCAACGTCTCCCCGGCCGGCGACTTAAGGACAATATCGTTCGACCCTTTTAGGTCCTCGAGTTCCGCCTCGGAGATCGACAGGGTGACCGGGAGGGTCCAGGCAAGCCCTGAACTGAGCCGCATCTGTTTGAGGACGCTTTCGTAGTCGGACCGGCCCATAAAGCCGGTCAGGGGGCTGAAAGCGCCCACTGCGAGGCACTCCAGGTCGGCAAGCTGCTGGCCGCTGACTGTGATGGAAGGCAGGCCCGGCGCCTTCTCGCGCCACTCTCCGGCCGCCTGTTGGGTAGCGAGAAGCTGAATTAGCTCCCCGCCGTGAGCCGGGGCCCCTCCGCAGGTCTGGGGCGCTTGTGATACTTGATCGTGGGTGGGCATGCCTTCAAATCTCCTGCCGGTGAGCGCGGGCCGTGGCCTTTCGGCCTTTGGGTTGGGCTCCCAAAAAGGCAAATCCGGTGCCTGGGTATTCTAACGAACGCAGCGGTGTTTCTTTCGCCGGGTAAACTTTCACCGATGCCACACTCTTCGTCCTATCCGCCCAAGTACAGCGGCTACCAAGGTGCCCCCCCCGGTCCCGGTCCGGATCCCTACGGTCCCGTTGACCAGGAGGGAATGGCAAACCTACTTACCCCCAAAACCGTGGTCCAACTGGCGGTGTGGATCTTGATGTTCGGCCTGGGGGCCGGTTTGTCCGGACTCATCCTGTTTGCCATCTACCAGGGTCAGGTGAACAACCTGCGGAGCGAGTTGCTGGACTCCCAGGAAGAGCTCCGCAAGACCCTGGAACAGCAGATCGGCCGGGGGCCGGCGCCCGAAGAAACGCCCAACCTGAACGTCTCGGGAGTGGTCCCCACTCCGCCCGATCCGCTCAAAGAAATGGTTCAGACCAACGCCCCGGCCATTGTCGGCGTGAACGGCGTGGACTCCGATGGTAAATCGGTCAGCGGCACCGGTTTTGTTGTGAACTCGACCGACGACGGCACTTGGGTGCTCACCAACTACCGCCTGGTGGCCGGCGTGGAGACCATTGATCAGCTTTCGATTCGTAATCGCACGTCCAGCCTCATTGCCGAGATCTACGAGACCGACCCGGGCCGGGATCTGGCGCTGATCATTTACCGGGTCCCCTCGGAGCGGTCGTTGCGGTTCTCCCGCGTGTCCGAACCCAAGGAGGGCGACCGCGTGTTCGTGTTGGGTAACGCCCGTGCCAAGCCTTACGCGACCGGCGTAGCGGCCACCCTGACCGGCGCAACTTCCGGGTCCTTGACGTTGGACGCCGACATTCCCGAGTCCTACCTCGGCGGCCCCGTGCTGGACACCGACGGCCGGGTGGTCGGGGTCTTCACCAAGGCTTCCGCCGGGGGCGGAGTGGCGACGCCGATCGAACTCGCCTGCAGCCGGGTAATTCGCTGCCCCTCCAGCGCCAAGTCATCGCCCAAGTCCGGTGGGACCCCGACCCCGGGAGCCAGCCCGTCGCCCGAGCCGGAGACCGAACAAACTGTCCCGGAGCCTCAGCCGGGTGAGGTGACTCAGCCTCCGGCATCCAACCCGAACACCGCGGACGTCCCGATCGGTTGAACGTAGGTCGTACCTACGAACCCGATATGACGCTCATCATCTAGGCCACCCGCGCCGACCCCTATCGGCTCCCTGCCAAACAACCGGGTTCTCTCAAGCCCCGGCAAAACCGTGTCCGGTCGTCCTTAAGGGGGCGACGCCGACGCCGACGGTGTCGGAGAGGCGCTTGCCTTAGGGGTCGGCGAGCTACTGGCGGCAGGTTTCGGGACGGGAATCCCCAGCAGATCTGTCAGCAGGTTTCCGCCCGACGGCGCCGGTGGAGGAGGCGGAGGTGCGGCGGGGCGGGTTATCTGGGGTTCGGGAGTAAACGGAACGTAGGTCGGCTCCTCGACTATCTGTTCGGGATCGATGCTGGGTCTGTTGGGAAGCGCCAACGGCTCCAGGGGCTCCGGTTCGGCAAAATCGGTAATCGGATCATCCCCGAACACTGGCTTCATAAAGGCCGCCCAGATCTGGGCGGGGATGGTTCCTCCGGTCACCCGATTCAGGCCGCGCACGTTGAGGAGTGGTTTGTTCTCGTCCTTGTGCCCGACCCAGACGGCGGTGGAGTACTCGGGGGTGTAGCCCACGAACCACGCGTTCTGGAAGTCCTGCGCGGTGCCGGTCTTGCCGGCCACCGGCCGCCCGATGTTGGCCCGGGTCGCGGTGCCTCCGGAGACCACCCCCCGCAGGATGTCCGTGGCGTTGTCGGCGATCTGGGAGTCCACGGCGTCCCGCGGGGCCGCCGGGCCTTCCTCCAGCACGGTGCCGTCGGCCTCGGTGACTTTCGATACGACCCGGGGTTGCTGGTAGGTCCCCCGGGCGGCAAGCGTCCCGAAGGCAGACGCCATCTCGAGCGGCGTGACCTCCTCGGACCCCAAAGCAAGCGAAGGGTAAGCCTCGATGCGGGTCCGGCAAGCGTCGTCGTCGGTGACCGTGCATCCCGAGCGGGGCGGCAACCAGGTCGGTCCCGGGATTCCCATCCGCCTGACGGTGTCTACAACTTCTTTGGGGCCCACCTTCAAGATCAGCTGGGCGTAGACGGTGTTGACCGAGTTGACCGTCGCCCGGCGCAGGTCGATGGTGCCGAAACTGGCTTTGTCGAAGTTGCTGACCTCACACTTGGGTCGCCACGCCGGCAGACAGATTGTGGAAGGTCCTCGGTAGGTGGTGCTGGGTAGTTGCCCTGCCTCCAGGGCGGTTACCAAAACGAACGGTTTGAACGAGGAGCCCGGCTGCCGGCGACCCTGGATGGCAATGTTGTACTTCTCCGCAAGGTAGTCGCGGCCCCCGACCAGGGCTTTGACGTAGCCGGTGGAAGGTTCGATCGTGACCAGGGAGGCGTACGGGTCGCTCGGCGAAGGAAGGGCTTCGTTGATCGCCTGTTCGGCCAGGTCCTGCATGCGCGGGTCGATGGTGGTCGTCACCTCCAAACCGCCGTTGAAAGTCCTCTCCACCCCGTAGGTGTCCTGGAGGTACTTTTTGACCGCGTCCACGAACCACGGGTACTTCAAGATCTCCTCGGCCGGCCGGGCCTCCTGGAAGACCGGTTTGTCATTGCGGGCCGCGTTCGCCTCTGAAGCGGTGATGAATCCCTGTGCCTCCATGCGGCCCAGCACCTCGATCCGGCGCGCTTCCGCGCGGGATGGATTGGCGTACGGGGAGTACCGGCTGGGGGCGGGGATTTGGCCCACCAGTTGGGCGGACTCGGACAGGGTGAGCTCTTTTGCGCTCTTGCCGAAGTAGGTGTTGGCGGCCGCCTCCACGCCGTATGCGCCGGCGCCGAAGTAGACGGTGTTGAGGTAACGCTCAAGGATCTTTTCTTTGGTCACCTCCCGTTCGAGCTGGGAAGCGATCTGGGCCTCCCGTATCTTGCGGGTCAGGGTTCTCTCCTTGCCCACGAATACGGTTCCCACGTACTGCTGGGTGATTGTCGAGGCGCCCCGGAGCCGTTCGCCGGAGGCGCTGGACTCGGTAAGTGCCTTGATGATTGCGGCGAAGTCCAGCCCCTGGTGCTCAAAGAATCGAGAGTCCTCGGATGCGACGGTGGCGCGGGTGAGGTTCCTGGGCATCTCCGTGTAGTCGATGGGCACCCGAAAGTTGGCCCCCCTCAATGTGGCAAGAAGGCTGCCGTCGGCGGCGTAAATGTGGCTGGACCGGGCGATGTTTACGCCCTGGGGCTCGGGGACCTTCACCGGCGGAGAGAGCTTGAAGAAATAGAGGTAGGCTCCGCCCCCGGCTATCGCGGCCAGGAGCAGGGGCAGCCCGAGTAGAACCAGCCCCGACGCGATGGCGATGTCAACGGGCGTGTGGCGGATATTGCGAAGCCGGTCGGAGAACGACATGCGTATTAGGATATTCCCTTCTCCCGAACTCCAATCTCGCTCCAACGACGCCCGAAAGGCCAACAGCTTGGATAGCTCTGCCGGCGCAATCCGAAAACTACTGTCGAGCGGCGCCACCGTGAACATGCCGGGGGTGTACGACGCCCTCACTACGCGGCTGGCAACCCGGGCCGGATTCGAGGTCCTGTTCGTCTCCGGCTATTCGGTATCTGCCTCCCGCCTGGGAGCGCCCGACTTCGGCTACCTGACTCAGAGCGAGATCACCGACACCGCCCGCGGTATCTGCTCGAACACCGCCGCCCCGGTGATCGTTGACGCCGACACCGGCTACGGCAATCCGCTCAGCTGTATCCGGACCGCCGACCTGCTCCATGGGGCCGGCGCCGCGGGAATTTTCCTGGAGGATCAGGTCTGGCCGAAAAAGTGCGGCCATTTCGCCGGGAAGAAGGTCGTGGAAACCGACGAGTGGCTGGGCAAGCTGAAGGCGATCATCGACCAGCGGGAGCGGGGTGTGGACCTGTTCCTGGTAGCCCGCACCGACGCTTTGAGCACCCGGGGTATCGATGACGCGATCGACCGCGCCAAGCGGGCCCGCGACCTGGGCGTCGACGCAATCTTTGTTGAAGCGCCGCCCGACATCGAGTCCCTCGAAAAGGTGGCCAAGGAGGTTGACGGCGTGGTCCGCGTGGCCAACATGATCGAGGGGGGCCGTACGCCCCTGTTGAGCCAGACCGAACTGCGCGACCTGGGCTACGACCTGATCGTCACCCCCCTGACTGCACTCTTCGCCGCAGCCAAGGCCGTGGAAGATGTCCTAGCGGTGCTTCGCCGGGAGGGCACGGTGCGGGACCATCAGGACATGATGGTTTCGTTCGAGGGATTTGAACCAATCGTCGACCTGGATGGGCACAAGGCTCTTGAGGTCCGCTACCGTTAGGTTCCATTGCGCACGAATGTGATCAAAGTGGCGATGCTCATCGCCCGCTCGGATGTTGTTGCCGGGACCAGCGTGATCATGCGGGATCTCTGTTCCGGCCTGGAGCCGTACGGCATCACCGCGACCGCCATCGCTGGAGGCGCGGGTCCCTTCCTGTCCGACCTTCATGCGCACGGCGTTCGTTATCGGGCTATCCCCAGCCTCGGTCAGCCGGTCAGTCCGTCACACGACCTGAGGGCCGCGGTCCAACTCAGGAAGATCCTGCGCAAGCTGGACCCCGACCTGCTGGTGTGTCACGGTTCGAAGGCGGGATTGCTCGGACGGGTGGTGGGCCGCCAAATGTCCATTCCCGTCGTCTACACCGCCCACGGATGGAAGTTCGACGAAGGTGTGCCCCGCCGAAAGAAGAATGTGAGGCTGCTTGTCGAAAAGGCCAGCGCCCGGTTCTTGCCCTCCACCGTCATCGACGTCTGCGAACATGACCGCTTGATTGCCGTCGAGCACGGGGTGGGGGATCCCTCGGTGCACCTGGTTGTGCGCAACGGCATTCCCGATGTCGACCGGGCGTTCCGGTCCGAACCCGCCGCCGGCCCGCCGCACATTGTGATGATCGCCCGTTTTACGCCCCAAAAGGATCACACCACCCTGATCGGGGCCCTGGCAAGATTGAAGGACCGGGAGTGGACGGCCGAACTGGTCGGCAGCGGAGAAGGGCTGGGGGCCGCCCGTGCCCAGGCCCTTCAACTTGGCCTGGGGGACCGGATCGTCTTTTGCGGCGAAGTGACAAGGCCGCAGGACTACCTGGCCCGCGCCCAGATTTTTGCGCTCACCACCAACTGGGAGGGGCTGCCCCTTACGCTGCTTGAGGCAATGCGGGCGGGATTGCCCTCGGTGGTCTCTTCGGTTGGAGGCGTGTCGGAAGCCCTAGAGGACGGCGTAACCGGGTTTTTGGTGCCCCGGGCATCGATCGGGGCCGCGGCAGATGCTCTCGGCAAGTTGATAGATGAACCGGAAACCAGGGCGGCAATGGGGGCGCGGGCCCGTGAGAAGTACTCGAAGGAGTTCACCGCCGACCGGATGATGAAAGATATGGCCGAGATCTACCGCCGGCTGGTCCGGGGAGAGACGGGCAGGCGGGATCCGCAGGTTGACCCCACCTAAAACTCCTGCTCCACAAGCATCAGGATGTCGGCCAACCGGCGGGGATCGGCGAGCATTGGGGTGTGTCCGGTGCTCATCTCAATTTCAACCGTACAGGGACTGAGGCGGCACATCCTGCGCTGGGTGGCAAGCGGGATCACGCCGTCGGCCGTGCACCGGACGTAGGCTCGGGGAACCCTTCCCCAGCGGTCGTCGGTCAGTTCGAGGGGGGTCCGGAGGGGCGCCAGCGGTTCGGGCCTCCACAACGACATCCCGCGTCTACGGTCCTCCGCCGGGCAGCCGGCGTAAAAGCCGCCGGGAACCACCCCCGGGTCCAGGTCCACGGTGCCCAGCCGTTCATCCACCCGCAGATTCTGCGGTCCGAGTGCTCCCGCCGTGGCTCGGCCGTGACTCCAAACCGACTCACCATTGCGCAGCATGAAGGCGCAGACGTACACGGCGCCCTTTGCGGATTCCGGCCGGCGCTCGCAGGCCTGGGCGATGACGGCCCCGCCGAAGCTGTGCCCCACCAGCACCGCAGGGCCGTCGATGCATGCCTCGACGGCGTCCACGTAGGACTCAAGGGTGATCGTTGCCTCGGGGGTGCGGTCGCCTCCGTGGCCCGGGAGATCGGGCGCCGTCACCTGGTGGCCGGCGGCCGACAGCAGGCGGATAACCTGCTCCCAGTACCAACTCCCGTGCCAGGAACCGTGGACCAGTACAAATGAACCCGTGAGCCGCCTCCTCCCAAGAGCCTGTTGCGCAGGCGGTACGATCGCGACTGTGAGTCTAGATCGCACCCAGTCCGAACTGGTCGAGTTAAACCGCCGCCATCTGTGGAACCCGTTCACCCAGATGAGGGGCTATTTCGAGTCCGATCCATTGGTTATCGCCCGCGGGGAGGGGGTGCGGCTCATCGACGCCGACGGCCGATCGTACCTGGACGGCAACTCATCGTTGTGGTTGAACATCCACGGCCACAACCGGCCCGAACTGAACTCCGCTATCACCGACCAGCTCGGCAAGATCGCCCACTCGACCCTGCTCGGTATGGGAAACGTCCCGGCTATCGAGCTTGCGGCCCGCCTGACCGCCATCGCCCCGGGTCTGTCGAAGGTTTTTTATTCAGACAGCGGGGCCACCGCAGTGGAGATAGGTCTCAAGATCGCCTATGCCTACTGGCGCCGGGTAGGACGGCCTGAGAAGTCGGGATTCCTCAGTTTCCGCAACGGGTACCACGGAGACACAGTCGGGGCGATGAGCGTGGGGGGGATAGACCTGTTCCACGACGAGTTCGGCCCGCTGCTGTTCGGTGTAGAACGGGCGACCTACCCGAATCAGTACCGCTTCGACGGTACCGCGCTGGAGTGCGCTCAGGCGTGCCTGAGCGAACTCGAAGAGCTCCTGAGCCGCCATGGGGAGAGCCTGGCGTGCTGCGTGGTGGAGCCGATGGTTCAGGGGGCAGGGGGCATGATCACCATGCCTGATGGCTTCTTGGGCCGGATGGCCGACCTCTGCCGGGCCCACGATGTACTGCTGCTCGCCGATGAGGTGGCCACCGGATTTGGGCGTACCGGGCGGATGTTCGCTTGCGAACACGAGGGGGTAAACCCGGACATTATGGCCATGGGCAAAGGATTGACCGGCGGGTATCTCCCGGTGGCGGCCACGCTGACCACTGAGCGTATCTACGATGCCTTCCTCGGGGAACACTCGGAGAAGAACGCTTTCTTTCACGGCCACTCGTTCACCGGCAATCAGTTGGGTTGCGCCGTGGCGTTGGCCGGACTGGACCTGTTCGAAACCGACCGCCTGGTTGAAAAGGTGCAGGAGTCGGCGGCCCTGGTGGCCGGATTGCTCAAGCCGGTGGCGGATTTGCCACACGTGGGCGACGTCCGCCAGAGGGGCCTGATGGTGGGAGTCGAGTTGGTTGAGGACAAGCTCGCCAAACGCAGTTATCCCTGGGAGAGCGCAATGGGAGCCCGGGTGTGCCGCAGGGCCCGGGACCTGGGGATGATCACCCGGCCCCTGGGTGACACGGTGGTGCTTATGCCGCCGCTGGTCACCGAAAGCGAAGACCTGACCTCGATGGTCGACATCCTGCATGGGGCCATCTGCGGGGTCACGGGCTCGTGAAGGGTCTTTTCGTCACGGGCACGGACACCGGGGTCGGTAAAACCATAGTCACCGCCGGGGTTACTGCGGCCCTGCGTCATGAAGGGTTGGACGTGGGGGTGTGCAAGCCGGTCCAGAGCGGGAACCGGGCCGCCGACCCGGGGGGCGACACCATGAAATTGATTACCTTGGCCGGCCTGGAGGACTCGCGGGCAATGGTGAACCGCTACGCATTCGAGGCCCCACTGGCGCCCCTCGTTGCCGCCCGGTTGGAAAACGTGACGATCTCGCAGGAGGAGGTCATCGGCCACATCGCAGCCTTCTCGGGCGTTCATGACAGCCTGCTTGTGGAAGGCGCCGGGGGATTTATGGTGCCGCTGGCGGATAGGTGGATCATCGCCGATCTCGCCGCGACCCTGGGTTTTCCGGTGCTCATCGTCGCCCGGCCGGGATTAGGGACCGTAAACCACACCCTTTTGACGGTCGCCATGGTTAAGGAAGTGGGCCTTGAAGTTGCCGGGGTGGTCCTCAACGGCTGGGGCCCGGATACCGATCAGTCGATCCGGGACAACGCTTCGATGATCGAGGAGTACGGCGGCGTTAAGGTGCTCGGCATGACCCCGCACCTGGCGGGCCCGCTGACCTCCCAACGTGTGCGTGGGATGATCAACGACCACATTCACCTGGGGCCGATCCGCCGCCACCTTCTCCCGGCGGTCCCGACCCCGCCGCAAGAGGAGGCCCGATCCTGAATCCGCCCGTGCAAGCCCCAGATCAGACCGTGATCAGCCGATGGGACGCTTTGGCGACCCGAGTGTTGGATGGGGGCATGGTCGAGCGGTCGGAGGCCCTGGAACTGCTCGCATCGCCGGACGAGGAACTCCTGTCGCTACTGTCGGCCGCCTTTAGGGTCCGCAGGGCGTACTTCGGGGTCAAGGTCAAGCTCAACATGTTGATCAACGCCAAGAGCGGTATCTGCCCGGAGGACTGCGGATACTGTTCGCAGTCCCGGGTCTCCGAGGCCCCCATACCCAAGTACCGCATGTTGTCGAAGGAGGTGCTGGTCGCCGGGGCGCACGAGGCCTGGAACCGCAAAGCAGCTACCTACTGCATAGTCGCCAGCGGGCGGGGACCCTCGGCGAAGGACCTGGATGAGGTCACCGCTGCGGTCAGGCAAATCAAGCAGGAACTGCCGATGAAGGTCTGTGCCTGCCTGGGTCTGTTGTCCGGTGACGACGCCGCCAGGCTGAAGGACGCCGGGGTCGACCGCTACAACCACAACCTGAACACCTCATCGGACCACCACGCCAACATCGTGTCCACCCACACCTACGAAGACCGGGTCCGCACGCTGGAGTCGGTCAAAGCTGCCGGCATCTCGCCGTGCAGTGGGTTCATCGCCGGCATGGGGGAGACCGACGCCCAGATGGTCGACGTGGCCCTGGCGCTCTCGGAACTGGAGATCGACTCCATCCCGGTCAACTTCTTCACGTCGATCCCGGGGACGCCGCTGGCCGGGCTGGACGAACTGAACCCTCGCCGGTGCCTGAGGGTCCTGGCTCTGCTCCGGTTCATGTGTCCCACCCGTGAGATCCGGGTGGCGGGGGGCCGGGAAATCCACCTTCGTTCGCTCCAGCCGCTGGCGATGTACCCGGCCAACGCCATCTTCGTCGGGGACTATCTGACCACCGAGGGGCAGGCGGCCGAGGATGACTACCGGATGATCGAAGATCTCGGGTTCGAGATCGAAAGATGCGCCCTCTGAACGATTGGGACAGTTGGGTCTCGTCACGCCTGGACCGCCTCAGTAACCGGGGCCTGATGCGCCGGATCCGCCCGGCGGACCGGACGGGCCCCCGTACCGTGTGGAGCGAAGGCCGGGATCTGGTTAACTTTTCCTCCAATGACTACCTGGGCCTCTCGCAGCACCCTGCGGTGCTGGCGGGCGCCCAGCGGGACCTAGGTAAAGGGGCCGGGGCCACGGCATCGCGCCTGATGGTGGGCACCGACTTCGACTACCAGGCCCTGGAGAACGCGGTGGCGTTTTTTAAGGGGACCGAGGCGGCCCTGGTCTTCGGCAGTGGATATCTGGCGAACATCGGCGCTATTCCCGCCCTGGTCGGGCGGGACGACTCGGTGTTCAGCGACCGGCTGAACCACGCCAGCATCGTCGACGGCATCCGCTTGTCCGGCGCCCGGGTCTACCGCTACCGGCACAACGACACCCAGGATCTGGAGCGGATGTTGCGAGAAGCCGGCGGCGGCGGCCGCCGCCTGATCGTCACCGAGACGCTGTTCGGGATGGACGGGGATCTGGCGCCGCTGACAACCATCGTGGAGCTCAAGAATCGGTATGGCGCAGCGTTGATGATCGATGAAGCGCACGCAGTAGGGGTTTTGGGTCCCCAGGGCAGGGGAGTGGCCCACCTGCTCGGCGTGGACGGCGACGTGGACGTCCAGATGGGGACCTTCAGCAAGGCGTTCGGGTCATACGGCGGATACGTCGCCACGAAGTCGCAGTGGGCACAGTTGATACTCAACTCGGCTCGCAGTTTCGTCTACACAACGGCGTTGCCGCCGGCGGTGGTCGGAGGGGTGGGTGCCGCTCTCGAGGTGGCGATGGCTGCGGACTACCTGCGCGACCGGCTGAACGAGCTTTCGGGGATGTTCCGGGACGGGCTGGCGGAGATGGGCCTGGGCTCCCCGGACTCGGTTGCCCAGATCCTGCCGGTAGTCCTTGGCGACCCGGCGAAAGTATTGGACGCCGGCCGCAGGCTCGAAGAACTGGGGGTCTTGGCGGTGCCGGTTCGCCCGCCCACCGTCCCCCAAGGGGGCGCACGGCTGCGGTTTTCCGTATGCGCCACCCACACCGAGCAGGATGTGGCCGGGGCGCTGGACGCCCTTAAAACGGTCCTCAGCGGGGCGGGCGCCCCGTGAGAGCGGGCGCCCTACTGGGCATCGACAAGGCTGCCGTGGCATCGCGGTTCAACCGCAGCGCGGTCACCTACGACGACCATTGCCGGGTCCAGCGCCTGCTGGCCGGCCGCCTGATGGCCCGCCTGGAAGCTGAGTCCCCCCCGGGGGTGATCCTGGAACTGGGGTGCGGGACCGGACACCTAACTCAACTGATGTCGTCGCGGTTCCCGGGCGCCAGGATCCTGGCGGTGGATTTTGCGGAGAGGATGATTCAACTCGCGCGGCGGCGGGTGGACGGCGAGCGGGTGGAGTTCGCCGTGGCGGACGCCGAAACCGCCGCTTTCGAACCAGAATCTTTCGATGTGGTTGTGTCCAACGCCACCATCCAGTGGTTCGACGACCCGCGGTCGACCTTCAAACGCCTGGCCGGGGTGCTGCGGCCGGGAGGGGTGATGCTGCACTCAACGTTCGGGCCGGACACCTTCTGCGAGTGGCGGTCACTGTTCGATAACGATCGTGCATCCGGCCTCCCGTTGCGTTCGGCCGGTGAGTGGGCCGGCGTCTTGGCCGGGGCGGGCCTGGGCCGGGTGGGAACGGCGGCCGGCCCGGTTCAGCTCACATATCGGGGTGCCGGCGAGTTCTTCACCGAACTCAACGCTACCGGCGCCACCTGCCGGCCCGAGGGTATCCAGGCTCCGCTGCCCCCTCGGGCGCTCCGCCGGGCCCTGGATTTGTACGAACAGAGATTCCGGTCGCCGGGGGGGCTGCCGGTCACCTACGAGTTGGTGGAGGTGTGGGGATCCCAGACAGATGCTTGGGACCACGTAAAGATCGATCAACAGTAGGATTGTTTCTACCTTTTGTTGCTCCGTGAAACGAATCCGCCCCCGCGGAAAGGAGACTTTTATGTATGAGGACGACGCAGAGAACGCCCGTGCGGCCCTCCGGGCCCTTTGGGGGGCCTCGGGCCAGCTCAAAAGCGCCGAATCTCTCGGTGAAGAGCAGCAGGCCCATTTCCCGTCGGACGTGCGCTCCGAAAATAACGACGGCAAGGGTGGCCTGGGCGGTGGCTTCGGGAGCGACCGGCACAACGAGATCGGCCTGCAGGACTTTGCCAAGAACAACGAGCCCACTTTCGACCGGGGCGAGGCTGCTGCCAAGCTCAAGGACGCCTGGAGGTCGACCCTGACCGCCGAGGGCAAGATGGGGTCCCAGAAGACCAGCCTGGGCGACGCGGCCAAGGAGACAACCCGCAAGGCGGCAACCGTTCCCAACGAGGCTGGGCGGCCTTCGGGGCCCGAGGACGCGTAGGATTCGCAGAAGCGATAGATTAAGATCACTTTTACGACCCAGTCCTTAAAGCACAGATCTGTAGTTCAAAGGTTAAAAGGAGGAAGACATGCTCAAGCGGCCCAAGCTCAGCAAGCGTGAAGATGCTTCGAGCGCCCCGGCAGCCCCGGCTGGTGGAGGCGCAACACCGCCTCCGCTTCCGCGATCCGGCGGTTCCGGCATCTCCACCGCGGCACTCGCTGCGGCCCTCGGCGGCTCCTACACCTCGCCTCTCGGCGCAGGTGGCGGCGGCGGTGGCGGCGGCAGCGCAGCCAACGGCATCTCCACAGCCGCTTTGGGCTCAGCCCTCAGCGCAGGCGCCAGCGGCAACAAGTCGGTTGCATCCAGCCGCCACACGTCGTACCCGCTCCCCAACGACCTCTCCGGTCTGCCGGCACGAGCAGGTACCCGCACCGGTCCCCGGACCACTTCGTACCGGATTCCGCTGCAGCGCGGTGGCCAGAGCAACGTCTACGACACCGTTAACTAACCAGCTTCATCCCGGGCGCAGGAGCAATCCTGCGCCCGTGGTATGTCCGGACCTCCCCGGCCGGCAAAGAGTCTTGAGTGTGATTTAGATGGTAGAAGCAGCTTCTCCGACCAACCGCCTCTCGCGTGAGGCGAGCCCCTATTTGAAACGACAGGGCGGCCAGGCCGTCGCCTGGCAGCCGTGGAATGACGACGCTTTCACGCGGGCTGCCCAGGCGAACCTGCCGGTGCTCGTGTCCATCGGCTACTCCACCTCGCACCAGTGTGCGGTGGCCGACTCGTTCTTCGAGGACCCCGCAACCGCCGAACTGATCAACTCCTCGTTCATCGCAGTGAAGGTGGACCGCGAGGAGCATCCCGAGGTTGACGCCTACCTTTGTGAACTCTTGCGGGCGATGGGCACGCGCGCTGAGTACCCGCTGACGGTCTTCTTGACGCCCGAAGGTGCGGCGTTCGGCTCACGTCCGCCCGTGCTAGGTGACTCCGCCCAGGCCTATCGGCAATCGGTTGAGGACGCGGCGAAGACCTGGTTGGATGACCCCGACGAGGCCCGCCGGAAGGCGAGTGCGAACGTGGAGCAACTACGACGCGTGGCCGCGAACGCAGTCCGGGGTGAACCGGTGGGCCCGGCGCTGCTGCAGCAGGCGGTGTTCGGCATCCAGTCTGCTTTCGACGATGTCAACGGCGGCTTCGGCGACACGCCCCGCCCGGTCCACGCCTCCGCCATCGATTTCATGTTGCGGGCGGGGGGCCGCGGGGTGGCCCGCGCGGCGACCGTCGCCGACGCCACTCTGAGCCATATGGCCAAAGGCGGCATCTACGACCATGTCGGCGGTGGGTTCCACCATCTGTCGGTCGATCGGGCCTGGCGGGTGCCCCGGTTCGAGAAGCTTCTGGTGGACAACGCCCTGCTGGCCCGCTCTTATGTCCACGCGTGGCAGCTTGGCAAAGACGAGTTGTTCAGCCGGGTTGCCCTCGAGACTTTGGAGTACCTGTTGCGGGATCTCGCAGATCCTGCCGGGGCGTTTTTTGCCGGAGAGTCGGCTACTTCCGACGGCGTGGAGGGTGGCTTTTACACCTGGGGCGTCGACGAAGTGAAGATGGTGGCCCCCGAAGCGGTAGAGACCTTCGGCGTGAGCCCGAGCGGCCAGTTCAAGGGCCGGAACGTACTCAGCCTGACCGGCGACGAGGTGCCGGGACCCGCCAAGGCGGCTCTTCTCAAGCGGCGCCGGGTCCGGACCCGGCCCGAACGTGACGAAACAATTCTGACCTCCTGGAACGGTCTGGCCATCGCCGCGCTGGCGGAGGCGGGGGCGGCACTCGACCGGCCCGACCTGGTGGAGGCGGCCCGCCGAACGGCGTCGGAAATCCTCCGGCGCAACCGGCACACGTCATCGGGCCGCCTGTGGCACACCGCCGCTTCGGCGAACGGCCGGGTGGCCGGTTTGTTGGAGGACTACGCATATCTGGCCGAGGGCCTGTACGCGCTCTGGGAAGCTACGTTTGAGCCGGAATGGATCACCGCCTGCGAGGAGTTGGTCCGGCGGATGATCGACGACTTTTGGGATCCGTCCGATGGGGGCCTGTTCACAACGGCGAACACCAGCGCGGTCCTTCCCCGCCGCAAGGAGCACGGGGACGGTCTGGGACCCGCTCCGGGGGCGGTAGCCGCGATTCTTCTCGGCAAACTCGCGGTCCTGACCGGCAACCAGGACTACCGGGCCAAGTCGGAAGGGATCGTCGAGAGCGCCCTGACCGTCCTTCAGGATCGCCACCTGGAGTCGGCCGGCATGCTTTCGGCCGTCGATGCCCAGCTGTCCACTCCGGTTGAGATTGTGGTCCTCGGTTCCACCTCGGACCGGCGCACCAGGGATTTGCGCAAGCAGATCTGGACCCGCTACCTGCCAAACAAGGTCTGTGCCGGGGCGCCCCCTCTTATCCCGTTCCCTCTCCTGGAAGGGCGGGAACCTTTGGGCGAAGCCCCCACCGTGCACATTTCTCGCTCCGGGACCCGCAAACCGCCGATAGTTGATCCGGAGGAGTTCGAGGGCGCGCTCAAGTTCTGGAGCAGCCCCACGGATCGCCAGGTGGGGAGGGTGAACTCCCTGATAAACAACGCCCTGCAGCGACGGCACTTCTTCGACAATCTGCAGAACCCTGCCTGGATCGAGCCGTTGAGCCGGGCGGGCCTGTTCGATTCCCCGCCCGGGCCGATCGTCGACCTTGCGGAGGGGACCGTTGGGTCGCCGCCGTGGCCCCAATCCAAGTACCTGGCCCGCATGGCGCCGTTTAGCCCGGAGGCAGTTCACGCGGCGGCGATGGGCGTGCCGGATTCCGACAACGTCCAGATCCATGAAGACCTCGCCGACGTGGCCCTGGCCCTGCCCCCCGAATTGGGAGCGCAATTCGTCCCCAAAGCTCGCCGCTGGTTGCAGTCGCCCTACCTTTTGCACCTGCCCGAAAAGCTCGGCCAACTCATGGTGCGCCTGGCGGACGCCGGGCAGACCGAGGCCGCGGTGGAGCTGGCGGAGGCGCTGTTCGAACTCCGCCCCCAGGATCCGGCCGCGGTCAAGCAGCCGGTCTGGTTGGCGCCCGAGCCCCGAGGGCGCTTCGGCAAGTACGCCTACGAACAGATTCTCGCCGAGCAGGTTCCTGCGCTGGCCGGCAAGGCGCCCTTGCCTACCCTGGAACTACTGGCCGATCTGTTGTCCACGGCGATCGAACTCTCGCACCGCCCGGGGGAACACCGGCGGCCGTCGGACCACTCCCACCTGTGGCGTCCGGCCATTCACGAACACGAACAGAACGGCGATAAGACCCTCCGCAACGCCCTGGCGGCGGCGCTGGCCGAGGTTGCCGAGGGCATCGCCCGCAACCAGCCGTCCTTGGTCACCGAACTTGTGATGCGCCTGGAGGTCCGGGAGTGGCACATCTTCCGCCGCATCGCGCTGCACCTCCTGCGGGTGTGGCCGGAGGTGGCGCCCGACGCCATCAGAGGCAGACTGCTGGACCGCCACCTGTTCGGCGATCCCCATTTCCACCACGAATACACCCTGCTGGCACGGGACCACTTCGAGGAGTTGTCCCCGGAAGATCGGGCTCGGATCTTGGAGTGGATCGATGAGGGACCGGACGTGGACCGGTGGAACACCGACCCCCGCATCCTTGAGGACACCGGTTCCTACCGGGACCGCTGGCGCCTCGACCGGCTCGCGTTGTTGCAGGAGTCACTCCCGCCGGCCCACCTGCAGGAACACGAACGTCTGGTGGAACTATTCGGGCCTCCCGAACGCCCTGAGTTCGTGGTTCACGTGCCGGCGCCCCGGACGGACCCCACCACCCCCCGGCAGGCCGACGAGCTTCACGAGAACGATCTGGGTGAGCTCGTGGAGTTCCTCCGGTCCTGGACCCCGGTGCCCGGACTGGGCAACCCCACGGTGGAGGGCCTCGCCCGGAAACTGGCGGCGGTTGTGGCCACCGAACCGGTCAAGTTCGCCCAAGCGGCAAGGACTTTCCGAGAAACGGACCCGGCTTACGTCTGGGCGGTGCTGCATGGTTTACGGGAAGCATCCGAAGGCTACGAGTTCGGGTGGGGCCCGGTACTGGACCTGGCCGCCTGGGTTTCTGCCGCTGATCCGGGATCCGATGCTGCCCGGTGGCGTCCGGCCCGGCTGGAAGCCGCCCGCTTGATCTCCCGAGGCCTGGGGCAGGGCCCCAGCCAGCTTGCCTTCCGGTTGCGCGAAAAGGTCTGGTCCATCATCCGGCCGTTGACAGACGATCCCGACCCCGACGGTTCGCCCTCCGCGTCCTCCGGGGCGGCGGGGATAGTCGAGAGCGCGGCTGCCCGGTCGATCAACACCGTACGCGGGGAGGCGTTGCACGCGGTGATGCGCTACGCCCTGTGGGTCCGGCGTGAAATCGAGTCCAGCCCCGATGTGCGGGCCCGGCTTGCCCGGGGGTTCGATGAGATGCCCGAGGTCCGGGAGGTC
The DNA here is from genome assembly GCA_029263075.1 of Actinomycetes bacterium. Taxonomy (GTDB): domain Bacteria; phylum Actinomycetota; class CADDZG01; order JAHWKV01; family JAHWKV01; genus JAJCYE01. The sequence continues at coordinate 1,232 of JAJCYE010000052.1, read as the reverse complement.
CTGGAAACCCATCTCGACCCTCAGACCGAACCGTCTGCCGTCGTGCGGTCCGTCTATGGGCGCTGGTTCGCCTACCTTTTGATGTTGGACAACCGTTGGTCCACCGCGGCCGTCGACCGGATATTCCCCCGTGAACCCAGCCGCGCCGCCCTGCGGGACGCCGCGTGGGAGGCGCACGTGAGTTTCTCCAACCCCTACGACCATCTGCTCGCGGTTATCGAAGACGAGTACAAGCGAGGAGTGGAGTTGGTCGGCCGCTACGAGAGCCGGGCCGAGAACGTGGTGTCTCCTGAAAACCGGCTGGCCGAACACCTGATGGTCTATTACCTGCGCGGCAAGCTGGCTTTGGACCGCAACGGCCTGGTCGGCCGGTTCTTTGCCGACGCCCCGGACAAGCTGCGCTATCACGCCCTGGCGTTCATCGGGCGGAGCCTCAAAAACCAGGAGGGCATGTTGCCCCGGGATGTGGCGCTGAGGATCCAGGCACTTTGGGAGCGCCGGATGCAGGTGGCCGGCGACGCCGCCGACGTTGGGGAATTCGAACAGGAGCTATCCGCCATCGGCTGGTGGTTCGCCTCGGGCAAGCTGGAGGCGTCCTGGTCGATCCGCCAGTTGATGAAGGTGCTCGACCTCGATCTGCCGGTTGAGCCCGCCAGTGCGGTGATCGCCCGCCTCAAGGAGATGGACGGCTCGTTCGCCGAAGTGAAGGTGAAGGCACTGGCAAAGATCCTTGCCCGGGAACAGGACAGCGTGAACCTGGTGGCGTGGACCGAAGATGCCCGGTTGATCCTCAATGAGGCCATCGGTTCCGGGGATGACGCCGCCAGGACGATGGCGCTTAATCTGTTGAACTTCTTCGATGTGCAAGAACTCGAGGAGCTTGTCCGCTGGGATTGACGCGATCCGGACCACCGGCTCCCGGTTTGCCAGGGACCCTGCCGACTCTGTAGAGTTCTTACCTGTAATAACCACTTACAGCGCGCAAATAAGTCCGCTATTGACCGCGGGCAGTCGCCGCTATAAGGTCTCGAATAGGGTTAGAATACGCAAGATTTGCAGGAGCCTCGGGCTGGTTGCCGGGCTGTAGGCATTCGAGAGGAGACCGATGGTTAACTTTGCATCGCACATACCAGATGAACCCCACCTTTTTGGGTGGTATCTGGGTTTTGGCATAGCGTTCGCCCTCATCGTGGTGATCGTTATCGAGGTACAGGCCATCCTCATGCTGGCCC
>JAJCYE010000051.1 GCA_029263075.1 Actinomycetes bacterium | reverse complement strand
CCCAGCGACTTGGACATCTTCTCCGAGTCCATTTTCACCATGCCGCCGTGGAGCCAGTACCGCACAAACGGCTCGGACCCGGTGGCGGCTTCCGCCTGGGCGATCTCGTTTTCGTGGTGGGGGAAGACCAGGTCGGAGCCGCCACCGTGGATGTCGAAACCCATGCCCAGGTACTTGGCCGACATGGCGGAACACTCGATATGCCAACCCGGCCGACCGCGGCCCCACGGGCTTTCCCACGATGGTTCGCCTTCTTTGGCCGCCTTCCACAGTGCAAAGTCCAGCGCCATCCGCTTGTTGGGATCCGGGTCCACCCGTTCCCGGGCGTTGACCTCATCCAGCGTCCGGCCCGACAGTTTGCCGTAGCCGGGGAAACTCTCCACCGAAAACCACACGCTGCCTGCCGACTCGTAAGCCACTCCCCGCTCCACCAGTCGGGAGATCATGTCGATCATGTCGGGGATGTGGTCAGTCGCCTTTACCAACAGGTCCGGCGGCTTGATTTCCAGTGCCGAAGCAACCTTCTCGTAAGCATCCGAGTAGTGTCCTGCCAGCGCTGCCCAGTCGGCGCCTTCCGCTTTTGCGCGGTTAATGATTTTGTCGTCGACGTCGGTGTAGTTCTGGGCAAAAGTCACCTCGAAGCCTCTCCAGGCGAGGTAGCGGCGAATCACGTCGAACACAATGAACGAACGGGCGTTGCCGACGTGAATATCCCCGTAAACGGTCGGCCCGCATACGTACATCGACACCTTGCCCTCGTCGCGGGGGACGAAGGCCTCCTTGGCCCGCGTCAATGTATTGGTCACCATCAGTCCCATAGGTTCAACCTTAACCGGGCGCCGCTCTACCTACTGCGCGGGGGCTTCAACCATGGCCACCGCCAGGCCGGCGGCGCCCTCCCCACGGCCGGCGAACCCCAGATGGTCGGTGGTGGTGGACTTAACGCTGACCCGGCCGGGGTCGATTCCGAGCGCCCCGGCGACCCGGGCGATCATCTCCTGGCGGTACGGGGACATCCTGACGTTTTGGATGACCACGGTGGCGTCGATATTGACAATGGTGAAGCCACGGTCGACCAGCATGGCCGCGGTGCGGGTGAGCAACTCCAGGCTCGACACCCCTTCCGGCACTGAATCGGCGGAGAAATGGGTGCCCAGGTCCCCGAGCCCGGCTGCGCCCAGCAGGGCGTCGACCACCGCATGCGACACCACGTCGGCGTCCGAGTGGCCGGCCAGCCCGCCGCGGTCTTGAATCGTGACCCCGCCGATGACCAGCGGCCGGGACTCGTCAAAGGCGTGAACGTCGTAGCCCATCCCGACCCGCATCATTCCTCCTCCCGGCGAGAGACCAAGATCTGTTCCGCCAGCCACAGGTCGGCGGCCCTGGTCACCTTGAAGTTGAGGGGATCGCCTTCAACCACCCGCACCGTGTAACCGGCTCTCGTCAACATCTGCGAACAGTCGGTCGACTCCAGACCCGACTCAACCGCTTTGGCCAGGGAATCCTCCAGTGCAGCCCGCCGGAAAACCTGGGGGGTCTGTACCCGCCATATCCCCTCCCGGTCCACCTCCGACTCAACCGTTCGGTCTTCGGCCACCCGCTTGACCGTGTCCTCCAGTGGGATCGCCGGGATCGCGCCGTCGCAGCCGTCCAGCGCAGCCAGCAGGCTCAGGATGAGAGGCTGGTCGACCAAGGGCCGAGCGGCGTCGTGGACCAGGACCGTGCCGGCGGACCGGGGGAGATGGCTCAAGGCCTTGCCGAGCGACGCCTGGCGAGTTTGGCCCCCGGCGACCACCGAGGTGACCTTGGTGTGGCCGCTCAGGTCGGGGCGCCGGGACTCGTCGCCCGCAGGCAACGCCACCACCACGGCTTGGACCATGGGACACGCCTCGAACACATCCAGGCAGCGAAATATCATTGGCTTGCCGCCCAGGTCAAGGAACTGTTTGGGGATGTCGGAGCCCACCCGTCGTCCGCTTCCTGCCGCGAGCACCACCGCGGTGACGTTAGAGACCTGCAAATGACTCCTTCATGGAAACGACCCCCGGTCCTTGCCGAGAGATCTCGGGCAGGGCCGGGGGCCGCGTTAGATGTAAGTGGGTCTAACCTGCGAGCACCTTGTCGAGCATGGTGCCTGCTTCGCTTTCGTCAACATTTGCCGCGAACGTGACCTCTGAGATGAGGATCTGGCGAGCCTTGGTAAGCATTCGCTTCTCACCTGCGGACAGGCCCTTGTCGGCTTCCCGGCGGGCCAGGTTACGGACGACTTCAGCCACCTGGTAGATGTCTCCGGAGCGGAGCTTTTCGACGTGAGTCTTAAAGCGCCGGCTCCAGTTCGTGGGCATGCGGCATTCTTTGGACTTTAGGACCTTGAAGACCTTCTCAAGCTCATCCTGTGCAATGACGTCCCGGATACCTACGCCATCGGTGTTGTCTACGGGGACCATCAACGTCAGGTCTCCGTACGCCAACCTCAATACGTAGTAATCCTTCGTCTCGCCTTGGAATTCCTTCTGCTCAAGACTTTTGATGATTGCGGCACCGTGATGGGGGTAAACAACCTTGTCACCAATTTGAAAGGTGGTGGCTGAGGGCAAACGGTCCTCCTTCACTAGATTGGACGGTCCCTCGAATGGACCCTTAGATGCGGGAGCAACTTTTCGGCACGAAACCGCAAGAAATAACGCGGTCTCGGGACGTTCTATGGTAACAGGCGGGGCCCCCCTGCATCAATGGCCTATTAAATCTTACTTAGAGTGGCCGTCCGACCCAATATAGCGATCGCTCGACCCAGGGAAGCCGCCCTCACAACCTTGGGGCCCTTGGAGTCCGCGGGCTCCGCCAAAATATCGGAGCCGTGAACCGGCGGGGCGATAACCGTGTGGAACCCAAGACGGAACAATTCGTTGACCCGAACCTGCAGGCCCGGGACCGAACGAATCTCCCCGGCCAGACCAACCTCCCCTACTGCAGCCACCCCCGAGGGAACCGGCTTTCCGGTCTTGGAACTGTAGAGAGCAAGGCAGAGGGGCAGGTCGATCGCGGGCTCGGCCGCCCGGAGCCCCCCGGCGACCGATGCGTACACATCACAGTCGGCCACCTGGACGTTGCAGTGCTTTTGAAGCACCGCCAGGGCGAGCCCCAGCCGGGACGACTCCAACCCCTGGGCGACCCGGCGGGGAACCGCCGGGGGCCTGCACGCCATGACGAGCGCCTGGATCTCCAGCGCCAGCGATCTGCGCCCCTCGATGATGCACCCGACCGCCGACCCCGAAGTCTCGGTGTGGCGCTCGGCAAGGAAAAATCGGGAGGCGTCCGGGACCTCACTCAGCCCCTTGGGACCCATTTGGAACACCCCCAGCTCGCCGGTTGCGCCGTAGCGGTTCTTAATGCCCCGCACCGTCCGAAGGTGGTGCCCCCGGTCCCCCTCGAAGGTAACCACGACGTCGACCAAGTGTTCGAGCGCCCGCGGCCCGGCGATCGACCCGTCCTTGGTGATGTGACCGACCAGCACCAGAGCGGCCCCGGTCTGCCGGGCGGCATCCGTAAGGGCCCCGGCGCAGAGGCGAACCTGGGAGACCGAACCCGGTTCGGCGGCCGAGTCCGGATCCCGCAGACTCTGGATGGAGTCGATCATCACCACGTCCGCCTCGCCCATTAAAGCCACGATCTGCCCGATCTCGGTACCGGCGGTGAGGGTGGTTTTGCGGGGGGCGCCGAGCCGGCGGGCGCGGGCGGCCACCTGCTCCATGGACTCCTCCCCGCAGACGAGCAGGACGTTGCGCCCCGAATTCTCCACCCCGGCCGCCGCCTGCAGCAGGAGCGTGGATTTACCCACCCCCGGCTCCCCGGCGATCAGAACGACGGACCCCCGGACCAGACCACCGCCCAACACCCGGTCCAGTTCGCCGAGCCCGGTGGCCACGCGCTGGTGGGGCTCGGGGTCAACCGCCCCGATCGAAACGGTCGTTCCGGCCCTGGCAGGCGGCCTGGTGCCACGAACAACCGCCGGAGGCTCCTCGGCGAACGAGTCCCAAGCGGAGCAGTCGGGGCACCGCCCCAGCCACTGCAGGGACCGGTGCCCGCATTGAAGGCAAACCATCGCGTTTTTGGACATGCACAGACCTTAAAGGTCCGGGGTGACAATTCCGCCGGG
>JAJCYE010000050.1 GCA_029263075.1 Actinomycetes bacterium | reverse complement strand
GGTGGCCCTGATCGAAGCCCGCCCCAACTCCGATGCCTACAAGGCTCTGTGCACCCACTTCATCCAACCGTCTGCCACCCCGACCATCCGCCGGCTGGGCGTCGACAAGGACATTGAAAAGGCCGGCGGCGTTCGCAACTCCCTGGAGTTGTGGAACCGGTGGGGATGGATCACCCGGGCCCCCGGGGACGACGAGGTGTACGGATACAGCATCCGGCGCGAGACTCTGGACCCCATACTCCGGAACGCCGCGGCCGACACCCCCGGCGTCACCCTTCTTGCCGGCCGGACCGCCACCGGACTCGTGCGTGATGGCGACCGGGTGACCGGCGTGGAAGTGCGGGACCAAGAGGGCGAATCTTTGACCATACCGGCGAAGCTGGTGGTCGCCGCCGACGGCCGGCACTCCAAGCTGGCGGAAATGGCCGGCGTGGGGACCCGGAATCTGCCGAACAACCGGGCCGGGTACTTCGCCTACTACGAGGGCATCCCCAACCCGGGCAACGCCGCACGCACCTGGTTCCTGGACCCGGACGTCGCTTACATCTTCCCCAATGAGGACGGCATCTCGGTGCTGGCGTGCATGTTCGACCGCAAGGACAAGCTGGCCTGGTTCAAGAAGGATCTGGCGGGCAACCTGCGCCGTACCTTCGATCGCCTGCCGGACGCACCGGATATGAGCGGGGCCAAACAGATTTCCAAAGTTATCGGTGCGGTTGACCTGCCTAGCACCTGGCGGAAGCGCCCCCCGGAGGGCCTGGTATTCGTTGGTGACGCCATGGTGGCGTCCGACCCGCTTTTCGGCTGCGGCTGTGGCTGGGCCTTTCAAGAGGCGGAGTGGCTGGTTGACAGCACGGCCGGATCGGTTGCCGCCGGTTCGGGCCTAACCGAGGCGATCGATAGCTACCACAAGGTGGTGCGCAAGCAGATCGGCGCCCACTACATGATGGTCAGCGAGTACGCGCGCAGCCGTAAATACAACCCGGCCGAGAAGCTCCTGTTCTCCGCCGGTGCCAAAGACCCCGGGATAGCCGGGATAGTCCACGACTTCGGCGCCCGCGTGATCCCGGTATCCAAGCTGGTTTCGCCGGTGACCATGGCCCGGGCGGCGGTGGTCAACCTCAAGTCCCGCTCCGACCGGCAGCAGGTACAAAAGAACCGGGAGATTGCCCGGGAGGCCATGACGCCGGCGGCCGATCCCCGCTTGCGCCGCAGCACCGTAGAGGTTGCAGGAATCACCTCGCCGGTTATCGAGGCCGGACCTGCCGGCTCCCGGGAAGCCGTGGTCTTTGTCCATGGCAACCCCGGCTCGTCGGAAGACTGGACCTCGCTGGTGGCGGAAGTAGGCAACGTTTCCCGGGCGGTGGCTTTCGATCTCCCCGGTTTCGGGAAGGCCGGTAAGCCGGCAGACTTCAACTACACGGTGGAGGGCTACGCCGCCCACATGGCGAAAATTCTCGACCAACTGGGTATCGACAGGGTCCACCTGGTAGCTCACGACTTCGGTGGTCCTTGGGCGTTGGCCTGGGCGGCCACCCACCCCGGCGCTTATGCCAGCGCCACCCTGATAGACACCGGTGTCCTGCTGGGATACCGCTGGCACTACCTGGCGAAGATCTGGCAGACCCCGGTGGTGGGAGAGCTATTCAACGCAATGTCGACCGCTCCGGCATTCCGGCTGTTGATGCGCCACGGCAACGCCGGTGGGCTGCCCCGGGACTTCCTGGACCGGATGTACGGAGACTTCGATGCTTCCACCAAACGGGCGGTGCTCAAGCTGTACCGGGCTTCGAAAGATCCCGAGGCCCAGTTTCAGCAGCTTCGTGGGGTACTGAGCAAGTTGGAGCGCCCGGTCCTGGTCATCTGGGGCAAGCGCGACCCGTATCTGGGCTACGAGCACGCCGAAGGCCAAAAGGCGACGTTCCCCAACGCCCGGGTCGTGATGTTGGAGGAGAGCGGCCACTGGCCCTTCATCGACAACCCTGAGGCGGTGAAGGTCGCCCTGCTGCCGTTCTTGACGGAGGCGGTGCAGGCGACCGAGCGGACCAACTCCTAGATCCTGGACGACACCATCGGCCGAAAGGGCCCTACATGAAGCCGCCCACGCGCAAGCGTACCTACGGTCAATTCGAAAGCCTTGCCCGCTCCTTGGACCTGGTCGGCGAGCGTTGGACGTTGCTGCTCATCCGGGAGTTGATGCTCGGCCCCCGCCGGTACAAAGACCTGCTGGAAGGTCTTCCGGGGATAGGCACAAACCTGCTTGCCAAACGCCTGCAGGAGTTGGACGGGGCCGGCCTGGTGCGGAAACGGCAGATGCCCCCACCCTCGGGAGCGGTGGTCTATGAGCTCACCGAGAGGGGGCTCAAGCTGGAGCCGGCCCTGCTGGAACTGGCCCGCTGGGGGATGGAGACCATGGATGAGCCGGCGGACGAGGACGTCCTGAGACCGGGCTGGGGGGTGCTCGCCATGAGGTCGACCTTCAAGCCCGCTGCCGCCGCCGGCGTTCGTGAGATCTACGAGTTCCGCATCGACGACGACACCTTCCAGCTCAAGGTCGACAACGGGACCCTCCATACCGTCCAGGGTGCCGTCGGGAGCCCGGACCTTGTCATCTCGACCGATGTCGAGACCCTGATGGCTATGGGTGCCCGGCAGATAAGCCCGATGGAGGCGGTGGCCCAGGGCAAAGCCGTGGTGCAAGGAAGCGAAGAGGCCGCGCTGCGGTGCGTGGAG
>JAJCYE010000049.1 GCA_029263075.1 Actinomycetes bacterium | reverse complement strand
CGACGCCACCAGCGCACCCTTGGGCCGCCGCTTCCACCACATGATGGGGCCGCTGACGCACAGGAAAATGACCATCGCGCAGATCGTGAAGTTGAACCACAGGTTCCCGGCCCCGAAGCGCCTCCCCTCGTGAATGGCGACACCATCGGAAACCGCCCGGCCCAGCACGCCGTAGTCATCGAACCCGTAGTCGGCAAGCACCTCCCCCGAGTACTGATCGATGTTCATCGTCCGGTTACCGTGCGGGTTGTTGGGTTGGGTGAGGTTGGCGGTGTACACGCCGGTCTCGCCCTCGGGCATCCCGACCTTGAAGCCGTACTGCGCCGGCCCCTCCCGCTCAACCACTTCCGCCACCCGGTCCAAGCCAATAGGCGCCGCAACCACTGCGGAGGATCCGCCGGCCGGGCTCGCTGACCCGCCCGAGTGGTGACCTCCAGCAGCGGGATCGGAGGCCGGGACATCGAACTGCTCGGTCGCCCAGGGAACGCCCAGTTCCCCGTCCGCCAGATCCTTCATCTTCATGGTGGAGGTGGTGGCTTCGTCACTGAAGGACGGCTTCCCGCTTGCGGTGGCCGCCTGGATCTGACCGATCTTGCCACCCCAAAAATGCGACCAGGGAAGGCCGGAGACGATCAGGAACAACAAAAACCCACCGGCGATCATGCCCAGCAGAGCGTGGCGGTTCCGCACCAGTGACCGGCCCCGGAGTTTGCCTGCAGCCTTCAGGGCTTTGCGGGGCTTACGTCCCCGCCACCAAAGGTAGAAGCCGGTGGCCACCGAGACTACGCCCCAGGAGGCGATGATCTCCACGACGGTGTCGCCGACACCCTCCTGTCCCCCGAGCATCAGGTTGCCGTGCAGTTCCCGCACGTTTGCCATGAGGGTGTTCTTCGGGTCGAGGTCCCCCAGCACCTCCCCGCTGTTCGGGTCGACGAAAACCCATTTGTGAACCCCCGACCACTGGTCCAGGCCCTCCTCGCCGCGAGCCTCGTTCTTGACGCTGAACTGGGCGCTGCGGCCGGGATAGGTGGGGGTTTGCACCGAGACGATCCGGTACCCGGGGTAGCCCGCCCGGACCGCAGCCGCCTGGTCCTCAAGGGGAACCGGGACCGAACCCTCCGCCGCCAGCGGCACACGCATCTTGTCCCGGTACAGAATCGGGTCAACTTGAGGCTGGAACAGGTAGATCATCCCGGTCACCGCAAGGATGAGCAGGATGGGAATGACGAACATTCCCGAATAGAAATGCCACCGCCACGCGGAGCGGTACAGTCCGGACATGGTGAGCGGGCTCTTGCGCGGCTCGCCGTTCACCTGTTCGGGTACAGCCTCGAACTCCACCAGTTCCTGGGGGGAGGCGGGCGCGCTGACGTCTTCTCTGAGCATAGAGTTTCTCCTATTAATGTAGGTGCCTCCCCAGTCGCAGCAAGCCGCTGATGCGGCGCCTCGACCGGTTCGGCGCTATCGGGGCCTTAGGAGAAGGTCAATGGGGGCCCCCGGCCCCGATGCGCCCCGCAAATACGACCCGGGGCAAAAAACTCGCTCCGGCTGGACACGACAACCCCCGGGGCAGTGGGGTGAGGTGCGGGCCGCAGGGCAATCCCCAGCGCCTCGGCACCGCGGGCCAGCCATCTCAACAGGCCGGCCGCCACCAGGGCGACCAAAACCTGAACCAGCACTCCGATAGGAAGCACACCCTGCTCGGGAATTGGCACCGGGAGTCCGGCGGCAACTCGCTCTAGAACCTCCATGGCGGTAAAGGTCACCACTTGGATGCAGGCGAGCCGGGTAGCCAAATTGAGGTACCCGGGCAGGGCGCGGGCGCGTCCGTACAGCCCCCGCCGGAAAGAGCGGGCAACAAGAACCGCAAGGGCCGCCGTCCCGAAGAACGCCGACGCAAAAATCGCGGCGTCCCAATAGGAGTGTCCGGTGCCCGCAAGCACGCCTGCCCTGTTGGCTCGGGAGGAAATCAGGGCGTAGACGATGGTGTGGCCGGCGACCACGTTCGCCAGCCCCGCACCGACTACCCAACTCCATTGATTTCGTCTATTCACAGGCACCCGCCGACAGTGAAGACCCTATTAGTGGTCTCCGGTCCTACTCCTATCGCGACCGCGCGGGCTCTCACAAAGAGACTCGCCACGGCACGCTCGTAGGTTTGTGCCCCGACGGGGGCCTAAAGTTCCATTTGATTGCAAGGTCTTGTCGCCAGTGGCTCGGCGAGGTTGCTGCAGGGTTCGCCAACACGGATCACGGGCGACTTGTGCCATTGGTCAATGGGCTGGGGCGCCCCTGCTATCCGGCTCCCACCTGCCGTATGACGAAATAGGCCGCGAACCCGATCAGCATCCATCCGAAAGCCTTCTTCAGACGCTCGGCCTTGATCCGGGGCGCCAGCTTGGATCCCAGGTAGGAGGCGGGGACCGAACCGGCGGCAAACGCCAGCGCTACCGGCCAATCGATCTGCCCCAGCGATGCGTGGGTGATCAGCGTAGGTATAGAAAGCACCGCAATCACCGCCAGGCTCGTACCCGCCGAAACCGGCATTGTCAGTCCTAAGACCAGCAGGAACAGCGGGACCAGCAGGAACCCCCCGCCGTTGGCCAACAGGCCGGTCAACAAACCGACACCGACCGCCCCTCCCACAACAATCCATGGGTTCTCCCGGCGGCGTTTGGCCGCAGCGCTCGCCTCATCCGAAATGGGCTTGAGAACCCTTACGCCGATGATGGCCAGGATCACCCCAGACATAATGAGAAGCACATAACCGCCGACGACCCTCGACAGGAGTGATCCGGCGACCGTGGCCGGGAATCCGCCGGCAATAGAAAGGCGAGCGACCCGCCAGTCAACGTGCTTTTGTTCGGCATACCCCCGAAGACCGGCGAATGCCGAGGCGAGGGTGGAGGGCAACGGCGACGCTACCGCCATCAAAGGAGGCACGCCGAGAAGGGCAAGGATGGGCGTGGCGAATGAGGACCCGCCGACGCCGAATAAGCCGAACAACATGCCGACCACCGCTCCCCCGACTACAACCAAGGGAATGGATACCATTCAGTACTCGATTCCGTAAATTCGGCACTCGTAGACCACGGTATTGGTGGGTTGGAGCACTAGGTTTGGGCGACCAGCTTCAAATGGGACGGGGCAGCCTTGCCCCCCGGCTGCTGCGACCAGGTGGAGATAAAGGCGTGACGGTCCCCGCGCACTATCGTCTCCCGGCGTTCAAGAGGCCGGTCGCCGATCCAGGTCTTCCGAACGATGGCGAAGGCCGCCGTAGCCTTGGGCATCTCAAGCAGTGCCGCCACCGAGGAGGTTGGAATAACCGACTGAATGGTTTCTTCGCCCCGGGTCGGGACCACTCCGGCCTTATCCCGCAATTCGTCGTAGAGGGCGGTATGGGTGAAGTCGACGTCCAGTATTGGCGCCGCCAGGTTCCCCGGCACCCAGATCCGATCGAGAGCCAGGGGGACCTCGCCCGCCAACCGCAGCCGCTCCAGATAAAACAGGGGCGCGTCGGATTCCACTTCGAGCTCGGCGGCCAGGGACGTCTCCTGCCTCAACTCACACGCCCGGACAACGCTGGTCTGGGTGACTCCCTGGCTTTCTATCGACTTGAACCAGCTGTACATGGTCCCCACCGGCTGCTCGAATTGCGCCTGCCGGATGAAGGTTCCTTTCCCCCTCTGCCGTTCTACGGGAAACGACTCACCGAGCCTGCGGACGGCGTCCCGGGCCGTCTGCCGGCTGACCCGGTAGGTGTTCATCAACTCCTGGTCGGTTGGGAGACGTTGTTCGAACTCCCCGGCCGTCGTCCGGCGGGTCAGTTCTTCGACAAGTTGCGCCCACAGGGGCATGGGACTGCTCCGGTCGAGAGTCCTGACGCCGTTGTTCTTGGGTGATGTCTGGTTGCTCAAGTGCTTTTCGGGCTTCTCCATGCTCGATATAGTACTATGATTCGTATGTCCGAACAATCGAACGTTCGATCTGCAACGGAGGTAGCATGCTGGAGGTACTGACCATCGAGACGCCCGGCCTTGGCGATCGAAGCTACCTGGCGCACGACGGCACCTCGGCCCTTGTCGTGGACCCGCAACGCGACATCGACCGGATCCTCGATCTGGCGGCATCCGCCGGCGTCACGATCACCCACGTTGCCGAAACCCATATCCACAACGACTACGTGTCCGGTGGATTGGACCTGGCCCGCCGGACCGGGGCGGCATACCTGATTCACGAAGACGACGACGTCGAGTACGAACGCGAGCCGATAGCCGACCAGGCCCTGGTGAACGTAGGCTCCTTGACCGTCCGTGCGATAGCCACTCCGGGTCACACCCACCACCACCTCAGCTATCTGGTTCTGGAGGGCGATCAACCCAAGGCTCTGTTCACCGGTGGGTCACTGCTCTACGGAAGCGTGGGACGGACCGACCTGATCGGGGACCACGCAGCCGATGGGCTGACCCGCGATCAGTACCGATCGGTCCGCAAACTCGCGTCCACGGTTCCCGACGAGGTGGAGGTTTGGCCGACCCATGGTTTCGGCAGCTTCTGCTCCTCTGCGAAGACCTCCGGTGCCCGGAGCGGGACCATGGCCGATGAGCGCATTAGCAACCTGGCTCTGACTATGCAGGACGAGGACCAGTTTGTAGAACAACTCCTGTCGGGATTGACCGCCTACCCCCGCTACTACGCGCATATGGCCCCGATCAACCTGTCCGGGCCCACGCCGGTAGACCTAACCCCGCCGCACGAACTGGACGCCGGAAGTCTGCGAAGCCAGATCCGCTCTGGCCGCTGGGTGGTGGATCTGAACAACCGGCGCGCCTACGCCCGGGGGCACCTCCCCGGCACCATCTCGGTCGAACTCGGCAAGCAGTTCGCCACCTACTTGGGTTGGGTACTGCCCTGGGGAACACCCGTCACATTGATAGGCGACTCGAAACAGCAGGTCGCCGAGGCGCAGCGAGAGTTGGTACGGATCGGCATCGACAGGCTGGAGGGGGCGGCGACCGGCGACCGGGCCGAACTGTCCGGGGACCAGGCACTCGCCACCTACCCGGTTGTCGATTTTGAGGCGCTGGCCGAAGCCCTTTCCGGGGACCATCCGCCGCTGGTCCTTGATGTCCGGCGCCATGACGAACGGGCCGTAGGCTGGATAGCCGGCTCGGTGCACGTCCCCTTGCAGGACCTGGTCAACCACCTGGAACAGCTCCCCCACACACCAATTTGGGTCCACTGCGCCAGCGGTTTTCGAGCTAGTGTCGCCGCAAGCATCATCAGCCGCGGCGGAAAACCGGCCGTGCACATCGACGACGACTACTCCAAGGCGCCGGGAGCAGGGCTGGCGATCGTCAAGGGCGGGTAACCTGTGATCTCGCTGACGAAACCGGCCAATACAACGCCTGCCCTGACCACGATTAGGCTCAAGAACTGCACGCTGATCCTGCACAGACGTAGAATTCCGAGCTCGGAAGGGAGTTCTGGTTTTATGGAAGCAAACCTCTACCTGGCGAGCCGCGAGGCTCGTGTGCAACTCATAGACGTTCGCGACCCGGACGAGTGGTCCGCCGGTCACCTGGAATCATCGGTCAACATTCCCCTTCCCGAGCTTGAGGGACGTCTGGGGGAACTGGAAGCCGGCATGCCGGTACTAACGGTCTGCCGGACGGGCATCAGAAGCGGGAAGGCCGTGGAACTGCTGGCGGCCCACGGCTTCAAGGCCGAGAGCATCGATGGCGGTACCGAAGCGCTGGCGGAGTTGGGCGCAGTACTCGTCGACCCGGCGGGGAGTCCGGTGACCGCTCAGGCAGACGCCGACGAACTCAGCCCCGAACTGGCGAGCCTGCAGAATTCAATGATGGAGGTTGTATTCGCCATGCAGGACCGCTTTGGGGACCGGGACCGCACCGAGGCGGAAGAGATTGAGTTCATGCGTGAATACCTGATCGAAAAGGGCAAGACGCCCGAGCAGATCGCCGAGATCATGGCGCCCGAGTCCTGAGCCATAGCCGCTTCTATCCACTGATCCCGCCTCCCGGCTCGTCCATCTCGCTGATCTTTGGCGCGTCATCAAAGACGGAGAGGCATCCCGCCTCTGCCCGGGTGAGAAGGGTCTGATCCGGTGCTGATGTTTTTGGCTGTTCTCACCCTGGGACTGAGCCCCTGGTTGCAAGCGACCGCACCTACGGGATCGATCGACCAATTCATCGGTAGCGAGGCGGCCGCTTCGGGCGTGCCGGGCCTGGCCTACGCCGTGGTAGCGGACGGCGAGATCACCTCGGCCGGCGCGCATGGAGTTCTCAAGATCGACGGCGGCAAACAAGTGACGCCGGACACCCCTTTCTTGGCCGGTTCGATAACCAAGAGCTTTACCGCGCTGGCCGTCATGCAACTGGTCGAAGCGGGCGAGGTCGACCTGGATACCGAGGTCTCGCGGTATCTTGACGGCTTCTCAGGCCGGCCCGCCGGCCCTATCACGATCCGTCAGCTACTCAGCCACACGAGCGGTTTCTCCACACTGCAAGGGAACTCATCACATACCGACGCAACAACCGGCAAGGACGAACTTGCCCGCCGGGTCGAAGCTCTTGAAGATGTGAGGCCCGCCCACAAGCCCGGCGAACGGTGGGAATACTCGAACACGAACTACCTGATGCTTGGTCGCTTGATCGAAGTCGTCGGCGGGCAGGAATACCAGGACTACGTCGCAACCAACATCCTGGAGCCGGTCGGCATGGAGGACAGCTTCGTTGCCGACGGCAAGGTCCACGAATCCATGGCGACCGGGCACACACCATGGTTCGGCACCAAACGACCCCTTGCCGACAACGTCACCAGCCGAGGAATGGCTCCCGCAGGTGGGGTCGTCGCCAGCGCCGCCGATCTTGCGCGCTACATGCAGATGATGATGAACGGCGAGGACGATGTGCTGAGCGCCGAGGGCAAGGCGCTGATGATGCGTCCCGCCGGTTCTGCGTCGCCGTTCTACGGCTTGGGCTGGTCCCTCGACCCGGACCGCGGGAGCGTCTGGCACTCCGGGTCGACCCCGGGTGTCGAGACGCTCGCCACGATGGTCCCTGCGGAGAAGAAGGGGGTTGTCGTGCTGGTCAACGGTGGGAGCGGGGTCGGCTTTGGGGAAACAACCCAGCTCCGCAACGGAATCACCGCCCGAGCGATGGGTTTCGACTACAGCGGCGAGGGTTCCCGATGGACCCAGAAGGCACTGTTCATCGGATTGGTACTCCTGCCGATCATCTACCTGCTCAGCATGGCCTGGGCTTGGTTCCACCGCCACGAGATTCGAGCCAAATCGGGCGTCGCCGGTCGGTTCAGCCTGTGGTTCCCGCTACTCACGACTCTGGTTGCGGCGTGGGTCATCGGCTGGATGGTACCGAGCCTGCTCGGGTCACCGCTCGGCAATATCCGCCTCTTCCAGCCCGACCTGGGCCTGGCGTTGATCGCAACCGCGGCGTCCGGCGTGCTGTGGGCTGTGTTCAGGCTTGGAGTGGCCTACACCGGCAAATCCGACCCGGCCTGATCGCTACCC
>JAJCYE010000048.1 GCA_029263075.1 Actinomycetes bacterium | reverse complement strand
TTTAGGCGGTAGCCGTGGTGGGTTTTGAGGCCGTGGTGGAACAAACACAGCAGGGCCAGGTTGTACAGCTTGGTCGGGCCTCGTTGATGTACCGGGATTACGTGGTCGATCTGGTGGCCGGCGTCGTTGGTGTTGCAGCCCGGGACCACACACTTGAAATCGTCACGCTCCCACACCGCCCGGCGCAAACGGTCGGGGATGCTGTGGCCCATCCCGGCTACGGAGTGGATGTTGTCCCCCTCTACCAGTACCCCCACCCGGTAGGAGTCCTGCAAGAACCTTTTGGCTGCCTCCAGCCCGATGGGTCCGATTCCGGCAACCTCACAGATCTCACCCGGCTTTAGGCTTCCCCGCTCCAAGGCCGCAACATCAAGCCTCAGGTGTACAACCGCACCCGGACCGGGACGCAAAGCATCTGGTGGGATGCACCGGGAACGCTCGGCCATCGCCACCAGGGCATCTGCCATCAGGGCGGGTGCTGGTTGTTTGACCTTGGAGTTGGCTGCAGCCCTGGTGATCTGCTGCATGAACGGCTCCAGGCAGGCGACCACCACTGCTCCCGCCTCGGCGGTCATCGACCCCGACACACGAAAAGCTCCTTCTATGTCGGTCCATGTCTTTAGGTAGCGGCGTTTGTGGGCCCGGGCATGTTTTTGTTCGTGGTCCATGGCGGCTGCCCTTACCCGGGAGGCCTGGCGTTGTAGTTCTGCCAGGGACTGCAGTTCGGCAATCTCAAGTAGTTGTTGCTGGGAGGCGTTGTCCAAGACTGCGGCCGACACCACCTGCTTGGCCTGCTGTTCGGTAAGGGCCCCCTTGCGGAAGGCTCGGTCGGTTTGCGGCAGGTCCTTCATCAGTTCCACCGTGTCCAGCATCTCGGCTGCGTGGGTGACCGTGCACTTGGAGCGATCCGCCATGTAGTGAGAGGGGGACTTGTGACCGTCCCACCACACCTTGGTCTCGGCAGCCTGCAGCCCTACCAGGGATTTGCCTGCTGCCCCCATCCGTTCGATGAGCACGAACTGCTCGAACAACTCCTTGGACTCACCGCGGGTAAGCGAAGAACAGTCCAGGTTCTCAAGCAGATCCTCAAGGGCCGAACGCAGGGTGACAACCGTCTCGTACATACCCCAAAGTTTAGGAACCGGGTGTGACAAAAGCCGCCCTCTCAGGCACAACCAAGTAGGAAATATGAGAAATATTTTGGGCAGATCGGGACGGCTAAAAGTCCAGTGTTGGCGGGGACATGCAGGCCGAGAGCAGAGGCCGGGAGCAGGGGCCGGGGAGTCAGGGGGCCAGGGGGCCAGGGGGCCAGGACAAGAAAGAGCCGGAGGGCAACCGCGCCAGAGCGCCAGAGCGCGCGAAGCAAGCATGGGGCCGAAAGGAACCCCGCCCTCCAAAAGAGCCCCGCCCTCAAGGGCCCCCGCCCCAGCGCGGGCCGCAGAAAAGAGATCCCGCCCGCCGGGATCGGGTGGATTCAACAGAGTCCCCAAACGCCAATTGCGGCGCGATCGGCGCATCGGCGCTTAGACTAAAAGCCCATGCAATTTCTCGATCTGAAAGCCAACCCGGGTCTTGCCATCCCGCGCCCACCGGAAAAGGAACAGCCGGTCGAGGCCGTCCGCGGGATCGTCCAGAAGGTTATCGACGAAGCCGACCGGGCCCTATTCGAGTTAACCGAACGCTTCGACAAGGTCAAGCTCGACGCCCTGCGGGTTCCCCAGGAACAGATCGATGCCGCCTTCGACGCCAGCCCGCCCGCACTTATCGCCGCTCTCCAAGAAGCGGCCGGCCGGATCCGAACCTTCGCCGAGCACCAGGCCCTCAAGCCCTGGGAGGTTGAGATCGGCGGCGGAATGATGGGGGAAACCGTGCATGCCGTTTCCCGGGCCGGGTGCTATGTCCCCGGCGGCAGGGCCGCCTACCCCTCAAGTGTCCTCATGACCGCCATCCCGGCTGCGGTCGCCGGTGTCCCCGAGATCGCTCTCTGCGTGCCCCCGGCAGCCGACGGCAGCCTCCCGCAGTCGACACTCGCCGCCGCCAAGGTGGCGGGCGTCACCGAGGTGTACCGCGTTGGCGGGGCGCAGGCCATCGCAGCCATGGCCTATGGGACCGAGTCGATACCCAAAGTCGAGGTCATCGTCGGGCCGGGCAATATTTACGTCGCTCTTGCCAAACAGCAGGTGGCGGGTCTGGTGGGCATCGATTCCATCGCCGGACCCAGCGAGATCGCTGTGGTTACCGACGGGGAGGCCGATCCCCGGGTCATCGCCTACGACCTGATCGCCCAAGCCGAACACGGCCCCGACGGCACCTTTGCGCTGGTTACCTGGAAAGAGGAGACGCTGGTTGCGGTAGCCCTCGAACTGACCCTGATCCTTTCCGAGATCGACGCCTCCGACGGGCTCCGTGCTGCTCTCGACCGCGGGGCCGTGGGGGTAGCGGTTAAGGACCTCGAACAGGCTGCCGAGGTCATCAACCAGTTCGCGCCCGAACACCTGGAACTGCTGTTCGAGGGCGCGGAGAACGAGTACGAGAGGTTCAAATGCGCCGGGGCCGTGTTCGTGGGCTTTTGGTCGCCGGTCCCGTTCGGGGACTACGTCGCCGGGTCCAACCACGTCCTCCCGACCGGGGGTGGCGCCAAGTGGGCATCGGGCCTTCGCACCAGCCACTTCCAGCGGACATCGGCGGTTATCAAACACACCAAGGAGTCTTTGGCCGCGGCCGCCGACCACATCCAGGCGATGGCCGAGGCTGAAGGTTTGGTGAACCACAACCGGGCCGTTCGGGCCCGATTCCCCCAGGCACCACCCGTATAGGCAGTAGAGTGGATCCGTGAACGATTCGGATCTGCGACTGGCACCCGAGGGGCGTAGCGACCTAGCCGACCTCCAGCCTTACCGCGCCCCCCAACTCGACGCCCCGGTCAAACTCAACACCAACGAGAGCCCCTACGGCCCGCCGGAGGCCTTCAATGAGGAGTTGCGCCAGCGCGTCGCCGGACTGGAACTCAACAGGTACCCGATCCGCGACTTCACCGAGGTCAGGGAGAAGCTGGCCACCTACCTCAAGACGCTCACCGACCGGATCTGGATGGCGAACGGTTCCAACGAGATCATTCTGCAACTCCTGCTGGCCTTCGGAGGCGCCGAACGCAAAGTTATGACGTTCGAGCCGACCTACGGCATGCACGGGCAGATCACCCGGATCAGCGGTACCCGGCACCTCAGGGCCCGCCGCAACCCCAACTTCACCATGCACCTCGAGGCGTCGATCGAGGCCATCCGGCTCCACCGGCCGGACATCGTCTTTTTGTGTTCGCCCAACAACCCAACGGGAAACTCCAACTCCGCTGAGGAGGTCATCGCGATCTGCGAAGCTTCGTCCGCACTGGTGGTCCTGGATGAGGCCTATGCGGAGTTTTCCGGCCGGGGTCACCTGCGCCTGGTGGAGGAGTGCGAAAACCTCGTCATAACCCGGAGCTTCTCCAAGTCCTGGCGCCTGGCCGGCGCCCGCATCGGTTACCTGGTGGCCCCGCCGCGCATTATCGAGGAGGTCCAGAAAGTCCGGCTGCCCTATCACTTCTCGGCCCTGAGTCAGGCCACCGTCCTGACCGCCCTGAACCACGCCGACGAGATCATGGGCACCATCGAAACCATCGGTTTCGAAAAGGCCAAGATGTTCGATGAGCTGACCACCCTGCGAGGAGTCACCACCTTCCCTTCGGACGCGAACTTCATCCTGTTCCGCTGCGACACCAGGCCCGCCACCGAGGTGTGGCGGGACCTGCTGGACCGGGGCATCCTGGTCCGGGACTTTTCCGAGGTGCCCGGCTGCGAAAGCTGTCTCAGAGTCTCCGTGGGAACGCACGAGGAGAACGAGAAGTTCCTTGAGGCGCTCTCCACCCTGCTGACTCCCAGGTGAGCCGGGTAGGCGAGGTCTCGAGGCAGACCCGCGAAACTTCGATCAAACTCCGTGTCGACCTCGACGGCACCGGGAAGACCAATATCTCCACCGGCGTGGGCTTCTTCGACCACATGTTGGACCAACTGGGCCGGCACTCGCTGATCGACCTGGATGTCCAGGCCACCGGAGACCTGCAGATCGACTCCCACCACACGGTGGAGGACACCGGAATCTGCCTCGGGTCGGCGTTGACCCAGGCGCTCGGCGAAAAGAAGGGCATCCGTCGCTACGGGTGGGCGCTGGTCCCCATGGAGGATGCTCTGGTCCAAGTGGCCCTGGACCTGTCCGGACGACCCCTGCTCAGCTACCACGTGCCGGTTCCCGCCGAGGCGATAGGCAACTACGACCCCGAACTGACCGAGGAGTTCTTCATGGCGCTTACCCGCACCGCCGGTATGACGCTGCATATCAAACTCCAGGACGGCAAGAACTCCCACCACATCGTGGAGGGGGTCTTCAAGGCGATGGCGCAGGCTCTGGCCATAGCGGTCGAGCGAGACCCCCGCCGGGGCGATGCGGTTCCCTCCACCAAGGGAGTTTTGTGAAGGTCGGAATCGTCGATTACCGGATGGGCAATCTGGCCAGTGTCTCAAAAGCCATCGAGCACGCAGGAGGCGAGGTCCAGGTGTCGGACCAAACCGGCGAACTGGCGGGGTCCGACCTGCTGGTTCTCCCCGGCGTCGGCCACTTCTCGCACGGCATGGAAAACCTGGTCGAGTTCGGCCTGAAGGACTTCGTCGTCGACTGGGCCGCCGCGGGACGCCCACTGCTGGGCGTCTGCGTCGGCATGCAGCTTCTGTTCGAGGAGTCGGATGAGGGCGACGCGGCCGGGCTGGGGATTCTCAAGGGTCGCGTGGAGCAGTTCGATTCTTCGCTGAAGGTCCCCCACATGGGCTGGAATACCCTGCAGCCGCAGGGCGATTCCGCGCTTTTCCAGCAGTTCGCCGGAAGGTACTTTTATTTTGTCCACTCGTACTACTGCGTCCCCTCGGACGATGCGGTGATCTCCGCTCGGACCGACTACGGCGTGAAGTTCGCCTCGGCGGTACACGACCGCAACGTCTACGGGGTTCAGTTCCACCCCGAGAAGTCCAGCGACGACGGCCTGGCTCTCTACGGCCGGCTCCTGGAGGAAATCGCTTGAGTGGACCCCCGGTAATTCTGGTGGCGGTGGACATGGTGGCGGGCGAAGTGGTCCGTCTCACCAAAGGCGACATGGGCCAAAAGACCGTCTACGGGCAAGATCCTGTAGCGGCCGCTCTGGAGTGGGAGACCCGGGGCGCCCGGTGGCTGCACCTGGTGGACCTGGACGGGGCGACCGGCACCGGTATCGACAACTCGGAACCCATCGGACGGATTATCCGGGCGGCGAAGGTTCCGGTTCAGATTGGTGGGGGCATCCGGTCCCTGGAGGCAATCGACCGTTGGGTTGAACTCGGCGTCACCCGGGTGTGTGTGGGGACCAAGTCCATGGACTTCAAGTGGCTTGCCGAAGCGACGGCCGAGTTCGGCGAGCAGCTTGTTGCCTCCCTCGACACCCGGGCGGGCACCGTGCGGGTGGGCGGCTGGACCGAAGGCAGCGGTATGCCGACCCTGGAGGCGCTCAAGCGGATGGTCGACGCCGGGGTGCGCCGGGTCATGTTCACGGACATAGAGCGGGACGGCACTCTGACCGGACCCAATCTAGAGGCCACCGAGGAAGTTCTCGATGCGGTCGACATCCCGGTTATCGCAGCCGGGGGCGTCACCAACACCGAGGACCTGGTGGCCCTGGCCGGACTGGCTCCGAAGGGTCTGGAGGGCATCGTGGTCGGCAAGGCGCTTTACAACGGCAACATCGATCTGGCGCAAGCCCAGGCCCGGCTCGAAGGGTGACGCTGGCCAAGCGGGTGATCCCGTGCCTGGATGTTCACGACGGGCGGGTGGTGAAAGGCATCAACTTCGTCAACCTGGTGGACGCCGGCGACCCGGTGGAACTGGCCGCCACCTACGACCGGGAGGGCGCCGACGAGTTGGTCTTCCTCGATATCACCGCCTCCCACGAGGCCCGCAACACCATCGTGGATCTGGCCCGCCGGACCGCCGAACAGGTGTTCATCCCGCTGACCATCGGCGGGGGAGTGCGCACCATCGACGACATCCGCCGCTTGCTGAGGGCGGGCGCGGACAAGGTCGGGGTAAACACCGCGGCCATCGAACGACCGGGCCTGATCCGCGAGGGTGCCGACAAGTTCGGGGCCCAGTGCATGGTGGTCGCGATCGACGCCAGGAGGCGAACCGATGGGACGACGGGGTGGGAGGTTTTCACCCACGGCGGCCGCAAGCCGGCCGGGCTCGATGCTTTGGAGTGGGCGGAGCGTTCGGTGGCGCTGGGGGCCGGGGAGATCCTGCTGACCTCGATGGATCGGGATGGGACCCGGACCGGATTCGACAACGAACTGCTGCGTGAAGTCTCGTCCCGGGTCAACGTTCCGGTGATCGCTTCGGGCGGTGCGGGCACCCTGGACCACTTCTGCGACGCCATCACGACAGGGCGGGCCGACGCGGTTCTCGCGGCGTCCTTGTTCCACTTCGGAGAGATGCGGATCAACCAGGTGAAAGACCACATGGCGGGGGCCGGGATACCCGTCAGGTACAAAAACCCACCAAACCTGTAAGGACCCGGTTCCGAATACCTCTTAACAGCACGGACCCTCCCGCCGATATACAGGGGAGGGAAACGCTCTTAAAGGGGACCACAATGGTGGTAAAGATCGAAGGCAAACCAGCCCAGACCCAGCCGGATCGAGTGTGGAGGATCTGGACCGGACCGCTCACCTTGGCTGCAGTGTTTATCCTCGTCAACCTCTACCTGCTCTCCAGCCCTCTCCCGCTGTCACCCCTGGCCGTTGCAGCCCTGGAAGTCCTTGGTCTGCTGATTGTGGCCCTGCCGTTTGTCCGCCTGGTCCGGGATGTAAACGTCGGTCGCTACGGGGTTGAGGCCACCCTCTACCTGGGTCCTTCTCGCTACCTTCGGTGGGACGAGATCAGCTCCGCCGATGTTCACAGCCACGTTTTTATCCCCAGCCGGGTCCGCTTGGAAGATGTCTACGGCCGCAGGATCTACCTCAAGGGCGAGTTGTCCAGCATCAATCCGGTGCTACAGGGCCTACGAAGGATGGGAATTAACGCCTAGTCCTTGATCTATTGAACAACGCAATAGAGTTCGACCCGCCTAATCCTGTACAACGTCTCCCGCACTCCGTATCCTGCGGGAATGCGCCATGCGCTCGCCTACCGCACGCACCGTCGGATCCGGCTCCGGCGATACTACGGTAGCCGACGTCGCCTGCCGGTCGTCGCGATCATTGCCATCGTGGTGATGGCAGCGGTCGCCCTTTTGATCGATCCCGGCGGACAGGCCCCTCAAGTTGCCGAACCGGTGCCGGTGTCCGCAACCCGGCAGCCGTTTACTAAATCTCTGACACTTGCCGGAGTGGTGGAAAACGCCCCGGCAACTTCGCTGTCGGGAATCAGCCCCGGATCCGAAATTCAGTGGCTGATCCCCAACGGCGCCGAAGTAGTTGAGGGGGATCGACTGTTCAGGGAGTTGGGAGCGGACGGTTCGGTTTCGCTCAAAGAACTAATCAAGCAGCATCAACTGGCAACCGCCAGGCTGCAGGCCGCGGAGCGTTCCCCCCTGGCGGACGATCCGGGCCGGCAGGAGTTGCTCGCCCGGGCTAACGCCGACCTGGCTCAAGCATCAACCCACCTGGGGGAGGCGATCGCATATCGAGACCAGGTTGTCGGCTCCGCCAGGACCGCATTGGCCAACGCTCGATTCAGTGGGACTACCGAAGAAATCCGGGCTGCCTCTGATGAGTTGAGGGCCGCAGAAGCTGCTGCCGCGGTTGGGGTGGACGGCTGGCAGGCCGAGGTCAACCGTATCGGGGTTCAGGTTGAAGAGCTGTCCGCCGGCGCGTCGAGACCTGCAGGCGAAGCCGCGGAACGAATTGCGACGCTGAAGAATGAGGCCGACGAACTGGCCGCGAGGGTGCGCGGCGCTGAGGCGGCCGGCAGGGAGGTCAAAGCAGAGAACGACGGGGTTGTTGAAATTTTTGCTGCCGCAGTCCCAGTTGGGGAACAGCCGGCCGATCGGGTGGTCGGGGAGATCCAGGTGCCCGGGTTCGTGTTCACCGCGGTTGTCGATGGTGATCTGGTGGACCAACTCCCGGAGCCGGTCGAATCGGCCACGTTAAGGTTTGAAGGGCGCAGCGAGAGGCAGGCGTGCGAAATGACAGTAGTTGTGCCGGCGCCTGCCGGAAGGACTTTGCTGCGGTGTGTTCTTGCGGCGGACCAGCAATTCACCGAGGGACAGAAGGGCACGCTGGAGATCGTGGTGGCAGATCTTGAGGACGCCCTGGTCCTCCCTGCGGGCGCGGTCCGGACCGGCTCCAACCCCGGCGGAGTGGTCTCGGTGGTGGCTGTGGACGGGACCGTTGAAGACCGCGAGGTCCAGGTGGGGCCCTCGGACGGGCAGTGGGTAGTAATTAGCGGAGGCTTGGACGAGGGGGACGTGGTTCTCAATCGGAGGGGCACCACGATCCCGGAGGAGTAGATGGAGGCGAGCTATTTCCCGACGCCGGCAGGCTTTCGTGCTTGGCTGGAGGAGAACTCCGGATCCCACTCCGAAGTCCTAGTCAAGTTCTACAAAAAGGCCACCGGCAAACCGACGATGACGTGGTCGGAGTCGGTCGATCAGGCGCTTTGTTTCGGCTGGATCGACGGGGTGCGTACGTCCGGGGACGCCGGGAGCTATGTAATTCGGTTCACTCCCCGCCGGAAGGCCAGCAATTGGAGTGCCGTCAACATCCGCAAGGTCGAGGAGTTGACGGCGCAGGGCCTGATGCGCCCGGCCGGACTTGCCGCATTTGAAAGGCGGAGCGAGGCCCGGTCCGATGTCTACTCCTACGAACAACGCCACCTGGCCAAATTGAGTGCGGAACAAGATGCCTTGTTCCGGGCCAACCGGGAGGCGTGGGACTGGTTCAACTCGCAGGCGCCCTCGTACCGCACGACAGCCGTGCACTGGGTGGCAAATGCCAAACGGGAGGAGACCAAGGCGAAAAGGCTGGCTACCCTGATAGACGATTCCGCAGCCGGGCTCCGGATCGCCTCCCAGCGCCGAAACTAGCTATCGCGAGCGGACGCCCCGCCTAGGCCCATCGCCAACGCCGCCCCCACCAGGCACACCGCGGAGGTGATGGCAAAGAGTTCCCCGTACTCGGTGTGTAGGGCCGCCCGAACGGCCTCCTCGTAAGCTCCCAACTGCTTTTGAAACTCTTGAGGGGAGACCTCGAACGGAAACGGGGGCGCCAGGTCTCTAGTTAGTTGCTGGAACCGGTAGACCCCGGCGGCACCCAGCGCGGCTATGCCCACCAACATGCCCATCATTCGTGCCACCACCACCGATGCAGACACCACGCCGTGCTGCTCCGGGGAGGAGGAACGCAGGGCGACCGAGGCCAACGGGGCGATGATCAGGCCCAGCCCAAAGCCGGCGAGCACCAGGTCCACCCCCATCCTGGACACCTCCAGTGAGCCCAGTCCGTAGCCGGACTCCAGGATGTTGCGGGGCCAGCGGGAGATGGAGAAGTAGGCGCCGGCCGCCAGGAGAAGTCCTCCGGCCGCAACCATGCGCTCGCCGGCTCGGCGGGTGAGAACCCCACCCACTACCGCGGCCACCGCCAGGGCCGCCAGGAAACGGGACAGGATCAAGGCGCCGCCCAGGCTGTCTTCGCCAAGCAGGGTCCGGGCCAGTAGCGGGACGTCGACCAAGGTGGCCATCAACGCTGCCCCCGAGAAGAAGCTGCACCCCAGGCACGCCAGGAAAGGACCGGAGTCGACGGTGGACATGTCCAGAAGCCGGGAGGGCGATCTACGTTCCCACAGGATGAACCCGACCAGCCCCGCAGCGGCCACCAGCAGCATGGGCGGGCCCCACGGGGGCAGGATCGCCTGTTCCGGGTCCGGGTTGTACAGGCCCACGATCAGCGCCCCCAGGCTGAAGGCCAGCAGCAGGCCCCCGCCGAGGTCGACCTTCAACCCGGACTTGCTCGCCTGTTTGGGTAGGCCCCGCTGTACGGCAACCATCGCCACCGCCGCCAGGGGCAGGTTCACCCAGAAAACGCTTCGCCAGCCGGACAGGGCGGCCAGCGCTGCGCCGTAGAGGGGCCCGACCACGCTGCCCAACTCCTGAGCCGCACCCACCAAGCCCAGCGGAAGTGGCCGCGCCTTGGGTTCCCACAGATCGCTGATAACGGCGAAGGTTACCGGCAAGAGGGCGCCCCCGGCCGCGCCCTGGATCAGCCGTCCGGCAATCAGCAGAGGCAGGCCGGGGGCCGCCGCCGACACCACCGACCCGACCGCGAAAAACAACAGGCAACCCTGAATGACCCGGGCTCGCCCGACCCGGTCGGAGAGTTGGCCCAACAAGGGCATGGCTGCGACGTAGCCCAGCAGGTAAGCGGTGACTATTGGGGTGGCCCGCTCCGGGTGTTCGATGGGGATCCCCATGTCCCGCATGATGTCGACCATCACCGTGACCACCACGTACGCGTCTAGGGCGGCAAGCAGCACCGCTACCGACGAAACCCCGGCGGCCAGCCGGCGGCGGGGCAGGACGGGGGCCCGGCTCAATGGGTGGGGCTAGAGGGGGGCTTTGATGTCGACCGGCTCGTCGAACTTGGAGAGAGATACCGTGACCACGGTTTCGCCGTCCTGCCCGGAGATGGTGAAGGGCAGACGTGCCCGGATCATCTGTTTGGTCTGCCGGTCCACCCAAACGTCGGCGTTGCGCTGAACGCCCGAGGCCAGCAGTGCGAGCCCTTCGATCGA
>JAJCYE010000047.1 GCA_029263075.1 Actinomycetes bacterium | reverse complement strand
TGCGGGCGGAACACCATCATCGTGACCAGGATGACCCCGAAGAACCAGTAGCGGTACTCGTCCAGGTGCGGGAACTTGAGTTGGAGGAATGACGGGATCCCGACGATGACGAACGCCCCGGCCAGGCTGCCCGGGATGCTCCCCATGCCGCCCAGCACCACCGCCGACAGCACCAGGAACGAGGCGAAGACGTCGAAGGAGGTCGGCGCCACGTAGTTGGACTTCGATGCAAACACAACACCGGCCATACCGGCGGTAACCGCCCCGATGGCGAACGCCAGCAACTTCATTTTCAGGGTGGGCACGCCCATCGCCTCGGCCGCGACCTCGTCCTCCCGGATAGCCACCCAGGCACGCCCGATCCGGGAGTGATCCAGGCGTCGGATCACGATGGTTCCCAGGACCAACACCACCAGCAGCAGGTAGTAGTAGGGGACGGGGTCAAGCCCGAAGTTGTAGTCGGTGAACGGGATCCGGGGGTGCGGGATCTGGGTGATCCCCAGGGCGCCCCCGGTAACGCTGTCCAGGTTGTTGGCCACGATCCGGACGATCTCCCCGAACCCGAGTGTGACGATCGCCAGGTAGTCGCCCCGTAGCCGCAGGGTGGGGGAACCCAGCATCACCCCAATGCCCATGTTGATGGCAATCACCAGCAGAAGCACGATCCAAAAGCCCCACTCCAACCAGAACTCGGTCTGCGTGAACGCCATCTTGATCTGACCCGCCCCCGAAAGGATGCCCCAGGCGTAGGCGCCGGTGGCGTAAAAGGCGATGTAGCCGAGGTCGAGCAGCCCGGCAAACCCCACCACGACGTTCAGCCCGAGCGCCAGCAGGGAAAAGGTAGCGATGTTGACCAGGATCTCCTGCGACGCCAGGGAGACGAACTGGGGGGCCACAAGGGCCGCCACCGCGACCACGCCCAGGATGACGTTGGTCCTCAACCGGTTCGCGCCCCCGCGGTTGACCGCACCGTTGCGGGCAACCTCCGCCGGGATCGACCCATCTCCGGTCACGAGGAGATCTTTTCGCCCAGCAGCCCGGTGGGTTTGAAGAGCAATACCAGCACCAGGATCAAAAACGCCACGACGTCCCGCCACTGGACCCCGAAACACCCGGCGGCCACGTTCTCGAATACCCCCAGCATCAACCCGCCCAACAGGGCGCCCCGTATGTTGCCGATACCTCCCAAAACGGCAGCGGTGAACGCCTTGATGCCGGGCAGAAACCCGATCTGGAAGCGGGTGACCCCGAATGACCAACCGAACAGCAGGCCGGCGGCCCCGGCGAGCATCCCGCCGATCAAGAAGGTGACGGTGATGACCCGGTCGATGTTCACGCCCATCAGTCCCGCGGTCTCGGCGTCCTGCGCCACCGCCCGGATACCCCGGCCCATCCGGGAGCGGTTGATGAACTGGTCGACGGCGACCATCGCCAGCATGGCGATGACAAAAACAATGATGTCGCGGTTTTGGATCTTCACCCGTTGGAAGGACTGGGGCAGGATGCCGGTGAAGAACGTGTCGCCCAGGTCCAGGACGATCCGGGACTTGATGCTGCGGGGGAAGGTTTCGAAGTTCGGCCCCCGCCAGATCCGCACGCTGTTGGAGAGGAACAAGGATGCCCCGATGGCGCTGATCAGGTACGCCAGGCGGGGCGCGTTCCTCCGTCTCAACGGCCGGTAGGCCACCCTCTCCAGGGCCACCGCGGTCAGGCCGCCCAAGATGACCGACGGGATGAAGGCGGCGATCAGGATCAGTGCCCCCTGCCCCTGGGTGGTAGCCCCGCCATCCGGGGCCAGCAAACCCACGGTGAGGAACGCCCCGAGGCTGCCCACCATGAAGACTTCGGAGTGGGCAAAGTTGATCAGTTGCAACACCCCGTAAACCAGGGTGTAGCCAAGGGCGATCATCGCGTAGACCGCGCCGGTAGAAAGGCCGCCGGCCAGCCGGAAGGGCAGGTCGGAGGTCAGGCAGTCGGGAATGATGCCTCCGGGTATTCAAGGAGGGCCCGAAGGCCCTCCTTGAACTGCTCGTTCACTACGTCTTGCCTTGGTCGGTTTGTTCTACAGGGAGTCGACCGTACCGACTTCGGCGACCTTGCCATCCCGGATGACGAACACCGAGACTGCGCCGGTCTTGACCTGGCCGTTGTCCTCGAACTCGAAGGTCTTGGACACGCCGTCGTAGTTGGTCTCCTTCACCTTTTCGACCACGCAGGCCCGGGTGATTCCGGCAGCGCCGTCGGCGCCGCACTCACGGATGGCTTCGATGGTGACGTTGGCCACGTCGTAGCCCTCGGCGGCGTAGATGCCCGGGTTCTCGCCGAACTCATCCTTGAAGTCGGCCACGAACGCCTTGGCGTCCTCCTCCTCGGAGATGTTGATGTCCGGGCACGGGCAGGTGAGGATCACGTCTTCGGCATCTTCGGCACCGATCTTCTCGCCGATCGTCTCCTCTTTGCTTCCGTCACCGGAGGAGATGATGCCTTCGTAGCCCTTCTCCCGAAGCTGCTTGGCCACGAGTTGGAACTGTGCGGCGTATCCGGCGTAGAACAGAGCGTCGGGCTCCCGGGCGACAACCGAGTCCACCAAAGCGGTGTAGTCGGTGGTCGGCTCGATGCTCTCCTCCAACACGACGTCCAGGTCGGCGTCTGCTGCGTTTTCGATTGCGACGTCGGCCAAGCCGGCGCCGTAGGGGGTCTTGTCGTCGACGATGGCAACGGTGCTGCAGCCGAGGTGCTCGAAGACCTCGATGATCCCGGCGCCCTGGTCGTTGTCGTTGGCGACGCCACGGAAGAAGGTCTGGAAGCCGGAGTCGGTCAGGGAGGGCCGGGTAGCAACGGCCGTGAAGTACAACAAGCCAGCGTCACTGAACAGCTGGCCGGTTGCTGCTACTTCACCGGAGAACCCGCCGCCCAGAACGCCGATGACGCTCGGGTCGCCGATGAACTGCTGTGCGACCGCCGGGGCGGTGTCGCCGCTGCCGTTCTTGTTGTCGAGCGGCTTGAAGACCAAGGTCACGGGAAGGTCGCCGGACTCGTTGGCCTGCTTGACCGCCAACTCCATGGCGTTGTGGGAGGGAATGATGATGTTGGCGTTATCGCCGGTGCGGTCACCGAAGGTCCCGATGGTCAGGGTGGGCTTCGCCTGGGCCAGGGTGAAGGTGGATCCGGAACCGCCGGCCGACGCCGGGGGCGCCGCCGGTTCGAGGGTCGAGGGGTCGCAGTCGCCGGACGCTGTCGTGGTGCCACCGCCGTTGTCGCCGTCGTCGCTCGAGCAAGCAGCAAGCACGAACATCATTAGCAACAGCAGGGATACCAGAGTGGTTCCTCGGAGCTTCCTCATTCCCAACCCCCTTCGATACGAAGACCAATTTTCTTAATTGGTCCGGATTGTATCCGCTAGGAGTGCGGGGGGGGAAAGTAGTACGGGGTCTAAGCTTTGTCTGTGTCCTTCCCCTTGGCGGCCTCAGCCGTTGGGGACTCATCCTCTTCTAGGCCTTTCTTGAACTCACCCTTCGCTTTGCCGAGGGACTTGGCGAATTCAGGCAGCTTCTTGGCGCCGAACAGCAGCATCACCACCGCGGCGACTACCAGCAGTTCTCCGCCTCCGAGGTTCGGCATCATCTGCTCCTTTTCAATCGGTTGACCAAAGTATCCCGCATCGCAGACTCATCGTTTCATCAACCTGGCCGCGATCACGGTTCCTTCGTAGAGCAGGCCCAGTGGAACCGCCATGATCATCAGCGTAATCGGGTCCTGCGTGGGGGTAATCACCGCCGCGAGCACCAAGATCACCACCCAGGCGATCTTGCGGGCGGCCCGCAGTTTGGCGCTGCTCAAGACCCCGACAAGGGTCAGGCCCAGCAGGATGATCGGGAACTCGAACGAAAACCCGAACGCCGCGATCAGGATCAACACGAACGACAGGTAGTCCGCGGCCCTGGGCAGCAGGACCAACTCACTGCCGGCGAACCCGGCGAGCACCTCCAGGGCCTTGGGGAGAGATAGGAAGGCGACGGTCACGCCCAGGCCAAAAAGGAGGAGGGAGACAAAAACGAAAGGCAGGGCGTATTTCTTCTCGTTGGCGTGCAGGCCGGGCGTGACGAACCGCCATAGCTGCCACAAGATCACCGGCAGGGCAAAAATCATCGCGGTGAAAGCGGTCACCTTCAGGCGTATCAAAAAAGCCTCGGTGGGAGCGGTGTAGATGAGCTGACCTTCCCGCAGGATTTGGTCGGCTATAGGCAGCCTGGTTAGGGGCTCGATCAGTAGGGCCAGGATTTGCGAATACAGGTACCAGGCGACGGCGCAGCACACGGCGTAGGCCAAGACGATCTTGAAGAGCCGGTTCCGGAGCTCCTCCAGATGTTCCATGAGGCTCATCTCGGGAGGCTCGCTGGGGCCGGGGGAGCGCCGGTCGTGGATCTTCATGGAACCACCTTAGAACCTCGGGCAGGGGAGCGCAGCGGCTTTACCCCGGTTGTCCGGCGACCTGCCGGCTCCCGGTTCTGAGCGAACCTGACCGGGCGGCTGCTTGCCCGGCGCGTTCGGGGTGCCTTAGTCCCGCCGCTCCCTGAGCGCAACGGTGCAGGTGCCGAAGGCGGTCATGCGACCCTCCTCATCGGTTATCTCCACCGCCCATACCGCCAGGGTCGACCCGGAGTGCAACGGCTTGCCGGTCCCCGTTACCCAGCCACTCGACGCCGATTTCAGGTGGTTCACCTTCAGCTCTACCCCGAGCGCCAGCTTGGTCGGGTCGGCAAGATAGCCGCCCAGGGAGGCGATTGACTCCACCAGCACGCCGGACGCGCCGCCGTGGAGCATTCCCCAGGGCTGCGAGTTGGGGGCTACCGGCATCCGGGCGACAATCCGGGTCGGGGAGGCCTCGACCCACTCGATGCCCATGCTGGACATCAGTGGGCCGCGGCCCCGCTCGTTCAGCTCCTCGGGAGTCGGTTCTTCGTCGCTCACTTACCGGCCAACGAGCCCTCGTGGGCGCTCTCGATCATCGCCACCTCGGCCTTGGGCGCCAGGCGCCAGAAGTGCTCGGATTCCGCCTCCCAGTTCTCCAAAAGCTGGTACGCCTTGGAGGATCCGGTCAGTTCGGCGTGGTCGGCTATCAACTCCAACAGCTCCGCCAGGTCGGTGCGGCGGGGGCGGTGCAGGTCTACCAGTTCCGGGTTGACCCGGGCCCGCAGGCGCAGTTCGGGGTCCCAGACGTAAGCCTGGCCGCCCGTCATACCGGCTCCCATGTTCCACCCGGTGGGCCCGAGGACGACCACGGTGCCGCCGGTCATGTACTCGCAAGCGTGGTCGCCGGCGCCCTCGACCACCGCGGTGGCCCCGGAGTTGCGGATACACAGCCGTTCGCCGCCTTTGCCGGCCACAAACAACTGGCCCCCGGTGGCGCCGTAGAGGACCGTGTTGCCGATCAGGTGGGGGTCCCCGGCATCGTTCTCGGGCGCTCTGACCACTATTCGGCCCCCGCCCATGCCCTTGCCGACGTAGTCGTTGGCTTCACCGGTGAGGATGAAGGTGACGCCGTCGCTCAAGAAGGCGCCGAAGCTTTGGCCGGCCTCTCCCTCGAACCGGGCGGTAGCTTTGCCCGGAGGTGGGTTGAACCCGTGTTCGTGGGCGATCTCGCCGCCCAGCCGGGCGCCTATGGTTCGGTCCTTGTTGTGAATGGGGTAGGAGACGTCAACCTCGCCGCCTTCCATGATGGTTTTGAAGCAGGCGTCGAACACCTTGTCGCCCAGTTCTGAGGTCGGCTGCTGGATGGGATGGGAAGCCACGAAGTGCCGGATCCCCTCCTCCTGGTGCATCATCGGGCCGACGTCGAGCATGTTGGCCCGATCGCTCTTGAGATCGGCTTCCAGCAGGTCCATGCGCCCGATAGCTTCATCGAGCGAACGCAGACCCAGGGACGCCAGGATCCTGCGGGTTTCTTCGGCGACGAAGATCAGGTAGCGGGCGACCTTCTCCGGGGTGCCGGTGAACTTGGCACGCAGGTCCTGCCGCTGGGTGGCTATCCCCACCGGACAGGTGTCGCGGTGGCAGGCGCGGACCATGATGCAACCCTCGGCCAGCAGCAAAGAGGTCCCGAACGAGTACTCGTCGGCCCCCAACAGTGCGGCCATGATCACGTCCCGACCGCTCTTCATGCCGCCGTCGACCCGGATCTTCACCCGGTCACGCAGGCCGTTCATCATCAGCGTCTGCTGGGTTTCGGCGATCCCGAGTTCCCAGGGAAGCCCGGCGTTTTTGATCGACGAAAGGGCGCTGGCGCCGGTTCCGCCGTCCCACCCGGAGATCTGAACCACGTCGGCCAACGCCTTGGCGACGCCGGCGGCGATGGTGCCGACTCCGGCCTCCGCTACCAGCTTCACCGAAACTGTCGACTTCTGGTTGACCTGCTTGAGATCGAAGATCAGCTGGGCCAGGTCCTCGATGGAGTAGATGTCGTGGTGGGGTGGGGGGGAAATCAACGCAACCCCCGGACGGGTGTGGCGGAGGGCTGCGATCTCCTCGGTCACCTTGTGCCCCGGAAGCTGGCCGCCCTCGCCGGGCTTGGAGCCCTGGGCGACTTTGATCTGGATCTCCTCGGCCCAGGAAAGGTACTCCGGAGTCACCCCGAAGCGCCCCGATGCGACCTGCTTGACCTTGCAGCGCCGCTCGTCGCGGTAGCGACTGGGGTCTTCGCCGCCCTCGCCCGAGTTGGCCGACCCTCCGACCGAGTTGAGGGCGATGGCCAGGGTCTCGTGAGCTTCCGCTCCGATTGCGCCGTGGCTGATTGCGCCGGTGGAGAAGCGGGCGGTTATCTTTTCAACCGGCTCGACCTCTTCCAGCGGGATGGGAGCAGAGGGCCTGAACTTGAAGAGGTCACGGGGTTCGGTCTGCGGGCGCTGTTCAACCAGGGCCGCGAACTTGGCGTAGGTGTCCCATTCGCCGTTGGCCACTGCCTCCTGCAGGCTGTCGACCACGTCCGGGTTGGTGGCGTGGTACTCCCCGTTGACCCGGTACTTCACGTAGCCGGGGTGCGGCACCTTGGGGGCGATCTGAAAGCCCTTTTCGTGGCGCTTGAGGACATCGTCGGCGATCTCAGCCAGCCCGATTCCCCTCATGGGTGACGGGGTCCCCGTGAACGCCAGGTCGATGACCTCCGGGCCGACGCCCAGGGCGTCGAAGATTTGAGCGCCCCGGTAGGAGTCCGTGGTGGAGATGCCCATCTTGGACATGATCTTCAGCACGCCCTCTTCTACCGCCAGGCGGTAGCGCATAAGCGCCTCCTGCACCGGGATGTCGACCCCCAGGCGGCCCTTGTTGGTGATGTCGGCCAGCGACTCCAGGGCCAGGCGAGGGCAGATAGCCTCTGCCCCATAGCCCAGCAGGCAGGCGAAATGGTGGACTTCACGGGCTTCGTCGGTTTCGACAACCAGACTGGTACGGGTGCGGTTTCCCGAGCTCATCAACCTCTGGTGGACCGCGCCCACCGCGAGCAGCATGGGGATCGGCGCCCGGTCGGGCCCGGCTTCCCGGTCTGAGATGACGAGGATTCCGCTGCCGAGGACCGCGGCTTGCTCGGCCTCGATGCAGATCGCCTCCAGTTGGTCGTTCATGCCCTTGGCACCGTCCTCCACCGCGAAGGTGGCGTCCAGGCGGTAGCCGCCGAGAGCTTTAAACAAGAAGAAGGTGTCCAGCTCCAGCAGTGCCGAGCCTTCCGGGCGCTCCCACAGGACCGGGTCGTGGGGGCCGATGAGCGTGCGGATGCTCATGACCGACCGTTCCCGCATGTGGTCGATGGCCGGGTTGGTCACCTGGGCGAATCGCTGCTTGAAGTAGTTGTAGAGCGGGCGGTTGAACTCACTGAGGACCGCCGGGGCGGTGTCGTCGCCCATCGAAGATGTGGGCTCGTGGGCGGTCGAGGCCATCGGCCGGAGGATGACGGTGAACTCCTCCTTGGTGTAGCCGAAGGCCACCTGGCGCTGGACCAGGTCGGCCGGTACCTGGGGGTCGGGGGCGACCAACGAGGTCTGGGTGAGGTGTTCGGCAACCCACTGGCCGTAGGGCCTGCGCTTGGCAAGGCGTTCTTTGACCGGATCGAAGATGAAGCCGCCGTCGGCCGGGTCGACAAGGAGCATCTGGCCCGGGCCGAGTTTGCCCCGCTTCACCTGGCCGTGACCGCGGGTGTAAATGGATCCCGCTTCAGAAGAACAGGCGACAAAACCGTCTTCGCACACCGAGTAGCGGAGCGGCCTGAGGCCGTTGCGGTCCAAGGAGGCGCCGATCTTGACCCCGTCGGTGAAGACCAGGCCGGCCGGGCCGTCCCAGGCTTCCATGAGGCAGGAGTGGTAGCGGTAGAAGTCGCGGACCTCGTCGTCCAGGTCTTCGAGCTTCTCCCAGGCGCATGGGATCAACATCGCCATGGCGTGAGTGACGTCGCGGCCTTCGCGGTTCAGCAACTCCAACACGTTGTCGAACATCGAGGAGTCGGATCCGTCTTCGTCGATAACCGGGCGGAGCAACTCCTCCTCCAGCAGGTTGCGCTTGCCCAGGCGGCCCTCCCGGGCCCGCATCCGGTTGATGTTCCCGGCGATGGTGTTGATCTCGCCGTTGTGGCAACTCTGCCGGAACGGCTGGGCGCGCTCCCAGGTGGGGGCGGTGTTGGTGGAGAAACGCTGGTGGAACATCGCGAAGGGGGCGGTGAAGTTGTCCTGCGCCAGGTCCGGGTAGAACTCGGCCAACTGGTCGGCCACGACCAGGGCTTTGTAGGTGATCGTCAGGAATGAAAAGGAGGGGAAGTAGATCCGGATGCCCTCGTCGCGGCAGGCCTTCTCGGCCCGCTTGCGGGCCCGGATGCAGCGGCGTTCCGCCTCTGCGGTGCTAACGCCCACGGGGCGCAGCAGGATTGCCTGCTCGATGCCCGGGTGGATCTGCTTGGCCTGCTCACCGATGTAGCCGAGGTCGGTGGGGACCTCCCGCCACCCGACAACTCCGATGCCCTCCCGGACGCAAGTCTGCTCAACGATGGATCGGTGGCCGGTCTGGCCCGGGGGCCATACAAATGCCATGGCCACACCGATGAAGTCGGGATCGGCGTCGGAGTGCAGTTCGGAGGCAAAAAACTTGGCGGGAAGGGGGAGAAGGACGCCGGCGCCGTCGCCGCTCTTGGAGTCTGCGGCCACTGCTCCACGGTGCGTGACCCGGCCCAGTGAATAGAGGGCCGACTCAACGATCGACCTGCTGCTCTTGCCCTCGGTGTCGGCGACAAAGCCTATTCCACAGGCATCGCGCTCGTAACGGGGGTTGTACAGACCCTGGGAAGTGTTCAGCGGTGGCTCCTTTCCTGGCGGCGCCCGACCTGGGCACTGCCGGTCCTAAAATTGACTCCTGGCGTCGGACGCCGGCACCGAGGGAACCAGGGGATAAAAAAAGCGCCCGCCAAAGCGAGCGCCGTTGCTCAACCTACCTGTTCCGCCAAAAGGTGTAGATGAAAGTTTCCGTTTGTTAATTGTGGCTGCAGCGGGCCCACCTGTCAAAGCACTGTATTAACCTCGGACCAACCGATGACAGCCACCATCACCATTCTGGGCGCCGGACCCGCGGGCCTGGGGGCCGCCTTCCGGGCGGCGCAGGCCGGCCATCAGGTCACCATTGTGGAGCGGGCCGGTCGGGTGGGCGGTCTTGCCGGAAGCTTCGAAGTCGCAGGCGTCATGGTCGACCACGGCAGCCACCGGCTGCACCCGGCCACCGAACCCCATCTGCTGGAGGAGTTAAAGCGGTTGCTGGGGGAGGACCTGCAGCAGCGGACCCGGCATGGGCGGATCTACCTGGAAGGGCGGTGGATTGCTTTCCCACTTCAGACCGCAGACCTGGTCCGGAACCTCCCGCCCAGTTTCGCCATTGCCGCCGGCCGGGATGCGATTCTGTCCCCGCTCCGCAAGGCCAAAGGCGACACCTTTGCAGATCTCCTCCTGGCCGGGTTGGGGCCCACAATGTGCGACCGCTTCTACTTCCCCTACGCCCGGAAGATGTGGGGCCTGGCACCCGAAATGATCCATGGAGAACAGGCGCGTCGGCGAGTGGGAGGGAACGCCGCCGGCAAGCTGCTCCGCAAGTTGACCGGGTCCGGGAAAGCCGGAGGAGTTTTCTACTACCCGCGCCGCGGTTTTGGCCAGATCTGGGAAGCACTGGCAGAGGCGGCCTCCCGGTCCGGAGCGGACGTGCGGTTGAACACACCCGTCGACCGCGTGGAACAGTGCTCGGGCGGCTTGAGGGTTTCGGCCGGCGCGGAGCAGTTCGAGTCGGAGTTCGTCTGGTCGACCCTCCCGATTCCGGTGCTGGCCCGCCTCTTCCAGCCGTGCCCGGACAAGCAGGTCCTGGATGCCGCCCGGCGACTCCGGTCGCGGGGGATGGTTCTGGTTTACCTGGTCTTGGGGGTCGGGCGCTACACCGAGTTCGACGCCCACTACGTACCGCAGGGGTTCACGCCGGTAACCCGCATCTCCGAGCCCAAAAACTACCGGGACGGGGACGACCCGGCGGATCGGACCGTGCTCTGCGCTGAGATCCCTTGTGCCAGCGGCGACGGGATCTGGAGCACTGACGACAGGGACCTGGGGCGGCTGGTGGGGGAGGCGCTGGCCGGTATGGGTTTGCCCGCAGTCGATCCGGTAGAGGTGGTGGTCAAGCGGGTCCCTGCGGCCTATCCCGTGTACGACCTGGGCTACTCAGACTGCCTGGAAGTGTTGGTGGAGTGGTCGGAGTCCGTCCCCGGCCTCCTGACCCTCGGGCGCCATGGGCTGTTCGCCCACAACAACTCGCATCATGCGCTGGAGATGGGCTGGGCTGCCGCCGCGGCGCTCGGTCCGGACGGCGGCTTCGACGCGTCGGCGTGGTCGGCTTCGGCCGAGTCGTTCGCCGCCCATGTGGTTGAGGACTGAGCGCCGTTGATCTCACGGAGGACAGCCGGTACCACGGCCTTTAAATAGGGGAGCAGTCTCACGAAGGTCTTTCCCCGGGTGCGGTAGCTGTAGCTGATAGGCACCTCGCCGTACCTGAATCCTTTGCCGAGGAGATCCAGGGTGATGATCTGCGCGTAGTTGTAGTCGTGGATCAGTTCGGCGGCGGCCGCGGCGTGGTGGGACAGGACCCGGAATCCACTTTGGCCGTCCCGGATCCGGCGGCGGGCGATTACCGACAGGATTGCCGACAGAAAGCGGTTGCCGGCGAGCCGGTGCGGCTTCATCCGCCTACTGCCGCCGGAAAACCGGGAACCTGCGACATAGTCCAACCGGCCGGCCAAAATCGGCGCCACCAGGGCTTCAAGTTCGGCCGGGTCGTACTCCCCGTCGGCGTCGCAGAAGGCCACCGCCGCGGCACCCCTGCCCACCCCTTCGGCGAGGCCTCGCCGTACCCCGGCGCCCAAACCGTGGGTTGCGGTGAGGGCTACCACCCGAGCCCCCGCCGCCTCGGCGGCCTCGGCGGTGCGGTCGGTGGACCCGTCGTCGATGACCACACACTCCAGCGGGTGCCCGCAGACCTGCGCCGGCATCCTGGCGATCACCTGCGCAACGTTGGCCTCCTCATTGCGGGCGGGGAGAAAGAAGACTATCGGCGACCCAGGGCCCGGAGGGGGCTCGGCTGGTCGGAGGGGGGCCGGGGAGGGGAGGCGGAGCCTGCCGAACAATCCGGGAGCCGGGGCAAACGCCGCCACGCCCCCGGCGGCGAGCGAGTACGCGGTCTTGAGGGCGTGCGCCGTCAGGGCTGCTGCGAGGGCGGGACCCGGCCGGCCGCCCAGGAGAACCAGCATCCCGGATGCCGCCGCCTCGTAGGTGCCGAAGCCTCCCGGCGCCACCGCAAGTACCTGCGAAAAGATCGTGGCGGCGGTCACCAGCACTGCTTCGGTGGGACTAATAGGAATTCCGGCCCAATGGGCGGCCTGCCAGATGACGACCGACTCCAACAGCCAGGCAGTCAAGGATCCCAGCGCGGCGAAGGATCCGGGCATCCTTAGCCCCTGGGATCCTGCCCGGCGCAACCTTCTGAGCCAAAACAGCCCCCCGCCCAAGATCGCCAGGAGCGACAGGCCAAGCACGCCGAAGGCCCCGGCCAACCGGGGAAGCGCCAGGCCGGGGCCGAGAACCAGGAGCAGGCCGGCCAGCGCCAGGGCGTCGGCGGCCCGGAGGGTGATGGTGGAGGCGGTGGCGTCGGGGAGAGGAACCCGGGTGCGCCTGACCACGCTGGTCACCCGGAGGGCTTCCCCAAGGCGGAGCGGGAGGAGGTGATTACCGGCGATGGCCAGGTGAATGGCCGCCAATGCCTGTCCGAAACTCAGCCGGGGGATCACGCTGCGCCAAACCATGGCCCGCAGGGCAAATGCGGCGAAGTAGACAGCCGTCACGGCCAAAACGGCCAGCGGCGCCCCTTTTACCGCGTCCCAGGTGGTGGCCATAGAAGACGGATCGAAGCTGAAGCGCATGAACCAGGCGCTGACCGCGGTGAAACCGAGGCCTGCGGTCCAGGCCAGCCACATCGGGATGTGCAGCCGGAACATCTTGGCCAGTCGGGTGAATATCACTGGGCCCGGATACCGAGCGCATTAGGTCTACCTAACATAGCTAGGAAGCCTAGCCTAAGTACGCTCCGGATAGAAGCCGGCCGGGGAACTTATTCGGTCGCGTCGTCCTCGGGGTACACCAGGGGATGGAGGTTTTGGGGAAGGTGCCCCGACTGCCACAACCGCTCCTGTTCGGCCGCCTCGGCGTCGCTTCCGCAGAGGGCAAGGACCGCATAAGCGGCGGCGTGGAGCGTATGGCCGGGGTTGTGTGCGGCCGCAGCTGCATGCCCGGCCGCACGGGCGGCTTCCCGGGCAGGGCTGTCCTCCTCGGCCTCCCGGGCTGCCGCGTTGGCCTTGGATGAGGCCCCCCGGGCGGCCGACATCGGGATGTCGCCGCGGGCCCACGCTCGGCCCGCCTCAACCGCTTTGCGGGGCCTGAAATCTTTGGGATGGGTCTGTTCGAAGACCGCCAGGGCCCGCTCGGCGCAGTCGGCCGCCCACAGGGCCAGCCCTTTTTGTTGCTCTTCTTCAATCGTCACTGCACAAGTCCTGTCCCGTCGACAACGATGGTCCGGTCCCGAAGTTTACCGGTTGGCCTGAGCAGCTCGCGGGGCCGACCGCAAAAGATAGTTTGGAGGGCGGATCTAGGCCTGGCCTCTGGTTGAAACCGGCAGCACCACCGGGACGTGCCCGTGCTCCAGGTGCACCCGGACCCGGGTCCCGGTATCCACCTCCGCGGTGTGGGGCATCAGGCACCGCAGGCGCCGGCCCGAGGGTAGTTCGACCTGATACAGAAGGAACGCGCCGAGGAACTCCACCGAGGTCACCACCGAGCCCCCTCCGGGGTCCACCACGAAAGCCACGTCGTGGGGCCGGACCATGATCTCCATCTCGGTTTGCGACATGCCGTGCGGGCAGTCGCAGGGGCCCGCCTCGGTATGCAGCGACCCGTTCCCCGAGTAGGTTGCCGGGAGGAAGTACGCCTCACCCAGGCTCGATGCGACAAAGTGGCTCTGCGGGAGGTGGAAAACGCTCTTGGGGGTCCCGACCTGCTCCACCCGGCCCTGGTTCATAACCGCCACCCGGTCCCCAACCGACATCGCCTCCTGCTGGTCGTGGGTAACGAAGAGGGCGGACGCCTTGGCCCGCCGGAGGATATCCACCGTGTGGGCCCGCACCTGCGCCCGCAGGTTGGGGTCCAGGTTGGCGAACGGCTCGTCCAACAGCAGCACGGTCGGCTCCGGGGCGATCGCCCGGGCCAGCGCCACCCTCTGCCTCTCACCGCCCGACAGTTCGTGCGGGAAACGGGTGCCGTACCCGGGCAGTTCCACCAGTTCGAGTACCTCGGCCACCCGAGCGGCGGTGTCGGACTTGGAACGCCGGCCGAGCCCGAAACCTATGTTGCCGGCCACCGTGAGGTGGGGGAAGAGGGTGTTTTCTTGAAACACCAGCCCGACCGCTCGCTTTTCGGGGGGGACCCAGAGGCCGGGGGAGGAGACTACCTGTCCTGCGAGCAGGATCTCCCCGGAGTCCGGCTCCATCAACCCGGCGATCATGCGGAGAAGGGTTGACTTGCCGCACCCACTGGGTCCGACCAGCGTAAGGAACTCGCCGGAGTGCAGTTCGATGCTCACGTCGTCCACCGCGGTGACCGTCCCGAACCGGCGGGTGACCCCGCGCACCTCCACGGCCGGGGTGGCCGGGCCCGAGTCTTGTGGCGGCGCTGTTTGTTGCAAAAGCAGTCCTTTGTTCAAACCCGGGCCAGTTCTTTGGTTCCTTTACCGGAATCCGGGAGCAGTTCGACGCCGGAGTCCGATCCCCTGAGGCTTCGGGTCAGCAGCGCCACCGGCACCAGCGAGGCGGCGATAATCGTAAGCGATGGGAGCGCTGCCGACTCCCATCGGGACTCGGCGGCAAGCTGCCAGACCCAGACCGGCAGCGTGTCGAACCCGAAGGGGCGGAGCAGCAGCACCATCGGGAGTTCCTTCAAGGCGTCTATGCCCACCAGCAACAACGCTACCGCCACCCCGGTTTTGGTGAGCGGAAGGTGAATTTTGCGCATCACCCGGGCCGGTGTCGCGCCAAGACTCCGGGCGGTCAGGGTCAACTCCTCCGGCACCTTCTGCAGGCTGGCGTCGATGCCGTTCACCCCGAGCGCCATAAACCGGACCACGTAGGCGTAAACGACCCCGGCCAGCGACCCGGTGACCAGCAGCCCGGGGATGGAGATCCCCATCGCCTCCAGCCCCCGGTCCACGCCGGCGAGTACCAGCAGGACCCCGATGGCGATAACCGGCCCCGGCAGGGCGTAGCCGGCGGTGGACATCTGCGACATGGACTTCACATACCGGGTGCCGGAGAACCGTCGGGCGTTGGTGACGCCGATCGCCACCACTGCCACCAGGCCGGCTGCCCCTATCGCCAGCACGGCGCTGTTGGTCAGGTAGCTCAAGAAGTTGGAGTCACCGGCTCCCTTTCCGCCGGCCAGTTGTCCGGCGGCCCACCAGGCCAGTTGTAACACCGGTGCGAAGAATGCCAGCGTGAGTACTCCGATGCAGGCGCCGGTTGCCGCCCAACCCCGGGCGCCGTAGAGCTTCTTGGAAGGTAGCTGCCTGCTTCCTCCGCCTTGCTGGGTGTATCGAGCCCGTCCCCGCATGGTGCGTTCGATGAGCAACAAGGCTAGGGCGAACATCAAAACCAGAGAGGCCAGTTCACTGGCTGCGTCCCGGTCGAACATGCCCTTCCACACCCGGTAGACGCCGACCGACACCGTCTGGACGTTGAAGTAGATGACGGTGGCGAAGTCGGTAAGGGTTTCCAGCGTCACCAGCGTGAGGCCGGCGATGAGCGACGGCCGGGCCAGCGGGAATATCACCTTCCGCGCCGCCTTCAGATGGCTGTAACCCAGGCTCCGGGCAACCTCGTAACTGGCGGTGGCCTGCTCCCGCATAGCGGCCCGGGCGAGCAGATAGACATAGGGGTAAAGGGAAAGTGAAAAGACCAGGGCCGCCCCCCAGACCGAACGGATCTCCGGCACGGGCACGTCCGGTCCGAACAGAGACCTCAAGCCACCCTGGATCGGGCCGGTAAAGCCGAAGGTCGACATAAAAACGAACCCCAGGATGTAACCGGGCATTGCCAGCGGGAGCACCAGCATCCAGGCGAGGGCCTTGCGGCCGGGGAAGTCGTAGCCGGAGACCAGCCACGCCAACCCCCCTCCCAGGACCAGGGTTCCCAGGATGACAAGCACCAAAAGCCCGAGCGTCGAGACAAGCATGTCGGGAAGGCGGGTCTGCCAGAGGTGCCGCCAGACCTCGACGCTGGGAGTGAGCAGGCTCCAGGCAATAACCGCGACCGGAGCGATGGCCAACAACGCGATACCGGTAACCAGAAGGGTCCAGCCACGCCGGCCCTTTTGGGAGGGATTGAGGACCCCCGGCCGCTTATTCGTAGCCGGCCTCGTCCATCGCTCTGATCGCCTGAGCGTTCAACGAACCGTACTCGGCGGCACCCAGCGGGTCGCGCTTGAAATCGTTGCCGAAGTTGTCGAGCAACAGGGCGTCCGGTTCCACGCCCGGGTTGGCGGGGTATTCATGGTTGCCCGAAACAAAACTCGTCTGGCCGTCGGTGGCCAGCCACTCCAGCAGCCTGCGGGCCAAATCTGGGTTGTCGGAGTTTTTAACCACGCCGGCCCCCGAAACGTTGGTGTGAACCCCACGGTCCAGCGGGTTGGCCCAAAACAGCTTCACGCCGAAAGCGGGGTCGTCCTCCAGGAGGCGGGCCAGGTAGTAGTGGTTGGTCAGCCCCACGTCGCAGCCACCTTTTTCGATGGTCCGGAGCACCAGGATGTCGCTGCCCAGGATCTCGGTGTCGTTGGCCACCCATCCTTCGAGGATTTTCACCGCGCCCTCGTACCCATGATGGGAGATCAGGCTGGCGACCATGGACTGGGTGTAGACGTTGGAGGAGTCCCGCATACACAGGCGGTCCTTCCACTTAGGGTCGGCGAGATCTTCGTAGGTCGACAAATCTTCCGGCTTGACCTTGTCCGGGTTGTAGACGATCGTCCGGGCCCGCACGCCCAGTCCGAACCACAGGTTGTCGGGGTCCCGGTAGTTCTCGGGGATCGCGTCGTCGAGCACCTGGGAGTCCAGGGGCTGAAAGATGCCCTCCTCGGCGGCCAGGTAGAGGTTTCCGGCGTCGACGGTCATGTACACGTCCGCCTGGGTGTTCTCGCCCTCGGCGTCGATTCGTTCCCTCAGTTCGGCGTCGCTACCAAAAAGGAACTCCACCGAGATCCCGGTTTCCGCCGAGAACTTCTTGAAGGTTTCCTCTTCTCCGTAGTGACGGCCCGAATAGACGCGGACCGTTTCTTCGGACGATCCACTGCCACATGCGGCCAGGGTCGTCAGCGCCAGGACGATCAGGACCGCAGCCAGCCG
Source organism: Actinomycetes bacterium (assembly GCA_029263075.1). Lineage (GTDB taxonomy): Bacteria > Actinomycetota > CADDZG01 > JAHWKV01 > JAHWKV01 > JAJCYE01. The sequence continues at coordinate 17,784 of JAJCYE010000047.1, read as the reverse complement.
CGTCTTGCCGATCAAAAAAAGTCCTCCTCGCCGGGCCGGGGCCCGTCACCGGGTAGCAGGTGTCATCCCCTACGCTTGGCAGTTGTGGATCAAATGGACTGAACTTAGGTCTGCCTACAATCGATGCTTAGGATAACCATATCAACTCACACAGGGAAGACCCCGGCGACCGGCTCAGGCTGGGAATCGCCATGTTCTTGGTGTTCGTCCTGGGGGCCGGGGCGGCCGCCCTGGGCGCGCCCGTCCGGAGTTCCTACGGAGCCCGGATAACCGCCGACGAGCCCGAATATCTGCTCACCGCTCTCAGCCTGGCGGAAGACCGCTCCCTGGACGTCTCGGACGAGATCGCCGCCCAGCGGTACCGGGCTTTCCACGAGGTGCGGCTCAAGCCCCAGGCCAAGGTCCTGGAGGGCGGCCGGATGGTCAGCCCGCACGACCCCTTGCTGCCGGTGATCCTGGTGCCGGGGGCCGCTGCCGGCGGCTGGCTGGGTGCCAAGCTGACCCTCGCCCTGTTCGCCGGGCTGCTTGGGGCTCTGCTGGTGTGGACCGCGGTACGGCGGTTCGGGGTTCCCATTCGCAGGGCTGCGCTGGTGGTCGGGGTTTTCGCCGTATCCGCCCCGTTTGCCGTCTACGGGAGCCAGATATACCCCGAGGTGCCCGCCGCTCTTGCCGTGACCGCCGGGATCGCCTGTGTCACCGGCCCATTGGACCGACGGGCCTTGGGGGCGTTCGTGGCCGGGACCGTGGGGCTGGTCTGGTTGGGGACCAAGTTCATACCGGTGGCCGCGGTGTTGGCTTTGCTTGTTCTGTGGAGACTCTACCGGGCCGGCAGGCGAGGGGAGTCTTTGTTGGTTGCCGGCGCGTTGGCGGTTGCCGGCGTGGCCTATTTGGCCGCCCACCTGGCCTGGTACGGGGGCCTGACCGTGTACGCCACCGGCGAACACTTCGCCGGAACCGGGCAGTTCAGCGTGATGGGCGTAGCACCGGACTTCGCCGCCCGGACCAGCAGGTTGATCGGCCTCGTGGTGGACCGCCGGTTCGGCCTGGCGGCGTGGCAGCCCGCATGGCTGCTTATGGTTCCCGCCTTGGCCGCGCTGGTCCGTAGGCGCCCTGCCGGTTGGGACGCGGTCGCTTTGCCGCTGGTGGCCGGGTGGCTGAGCGCCACCTACCTGGCGTTGACGATGCACGGATGGTGGTGGCCCGGCCGGCAGGTGGTGGTGGTGCTCCCGGCCGCGGTGATCGCGGTTGCGGTTTGGGCCTCTACCCGCCCCCGGTTGGGGGTGGTGGCCGCGCTCGGCGTCACCGGGATCTTCAATCTGGGGTGGCTGTTCGCCGAAGGTTGGGGCGGGCGACGCACGATGGTTGTGGACTTCTACGAGACGGGCAACCCGATCTACCGGGTTTGGTCCCGGCTGCTTCCCGACTACGTCGCACTAAATCCCGGCGACTGGGCCCTCCATGGGCTTTGGATCCTGCTCAGCCTGGCGGTAGTCCTCCACGCCGTGCGGGGGCGCGGCGTGGAGGAGTCCCCGCCCGGATTCGGATAAGCGGGGGCGACCGATCAGGCCTAGGTGACGGTCAGCGTCGCAACCATCCCGAGATCCTTGTGGACCTCGCCCTCGTCGTTCTCGAGGATGCATTGAAGTGTGTAGGTGCCGGGCGACAGTTCCACGGCCAGCGGATCGGCGTTGGCGCCGGGAGCAAACTCCTCGATCTCTCCCAGGGCTTCGCCCTCGGAGTCAAGGATCTCAAGTTCGTGGCTCTGGGTACCGGTGTTCTTGGCGGTGAACAGGACCTTGGGCCCCACCGCCTCGGTCGGTCCCTCGAACTCGTAATCAACCAGATTGAAGTTGAGGGTCGAGGTGGCCTCCGCTTCGGTGAAGGCGGGAGCCTGGGCTGCTTCCGAATTTGAACCGGAGGCGGCGGAGGATCCCGACGACGAGCCCGAACCGGATCCGGATGCGACGGCGGTAGAGACATCGCTTTCCCCGATATTGCGGACCTCCGCGCCTTCGTCCTGACCGCAACCGGCGGCCAGCAACAGGAGCAGGGAGGACAAGCGCAGGGCAACCCGCACCGTTTGCGATCGTCGGGTGGGTTGCGGTCCGGCCGCGGACAGGTTAGATGACAGTGGATCCCCCTTAGGTCTTTGGTCTTAGATTCTGCTAACTAAGGGTATTAGCTATACCTTAAGGATGGTCTGTGTCAAGCCACAAGCGCGCTTAAAAGAGCGAAAGCGTGTGGGGTTTAGTTGCCGGGTTCGATCCACAGGTTGTCGGCCAAACTGGGGCCGAGCGAGGCGGTCTTGCCGTCAACCGACAGCGTGCGCGTGCCGTCCGGGCCGATGGCGGAAACCTTCAACGTAGCGCCGGGCATCAGGTTGTGCTCCTGGAAGTACTGCAGGATGCCGGTGACAAGCTCCACGTCCTCATTGAGCAGGCAGAGGGTTCCCCAGTCGCCGATCGCCAGATCGGTCAGCGCGACCAGTTTGGAGCGGTCGTAGGGCGGGGTCATGCCGGGGATCGGGTTACCGTGCGGGCAGGTGGTGGCGCCGGTTTTATCCAGGATCCTCTGCTCTACCTCGGGCGAGATGACGTGTTCCCAGTCATGCGCCTCTTCGTGGGCCCGGTACCAGGGGATCTCCAGGATGTCGACCAGGAGCCGTTCGGCCAGGCGGTGCCTGCGCACCAGCGGGGTGGCCACCTCGACGCCGGTGGTCGTAAGCGAAATTTTGCGGTCCTCAATGTCGATCAAGCCTTCAGAGGCCAGTCTTTTGACCGCCTGGGAGACCGTGGCGGGGGTGACCCCAAGCCTTTCGGAGAGGCGGGCCTGAAGAATCACGGCGCCCTCTTCCTCCATCTCGAAAATACATTCGAGATACTCCTGAGCGCCTTGGGGAACCTGTGCCGACATCGCTACGTACTATAGTCGGAAGATCGTGAGTGGGGTTCGGAGCAAACGCAAAGTTCTCCTTTTGGACGGCCACTCTCTGGCCTACCGAGCCTTCTACGCACTCCCACCGGAACTGCGGACCAAAAGCGGCACGCCCACCAACGCCGTCTTCGGCTTCACCTCTATGTTGATCAAGGCCATGCAGACCCTGGGCACCCGCCACGTGGTCGCCGCCTTCGATATGGGGGCCCCGGTAGAACGGATCGCTCTGCGCCCCGAGTACAAGGCGCAGCGGATCGCGGCGCCGGACGAGTTCCGGCCCCAGATCGGGTTGATCCACGAGGTGCTGGAGACCCTGGGCATCCCGATCTTTCGGAGCGCGGGCGTGGAGGCGGACGACATCATTGCCGCGCTCGCAACCCGCCTTGCCGGCGAGGGAGTGGAGGTCAACATCCTCACCGCCGACCGGGACTTCTTCCAACTCGTCCAGCCCGGCATCACGGTGATCCGCAACGTCCGGGGGATCTCCGAGACCATAGTTTTCGATGAAGCAGCCTTCCGGGAGAAGTACGGCTTCGAGCCCCCTCAGTACCTGGACTACGCCGCCCTGCGGGGAGACCCATCGGACAACATCGCCGGGGTCCCGGGGGTGGGCGAGAAGACCGCCGCCAAGCTGATCCGGACCTACGGGTCTTTGGAAAACGTGGTTGAGCACCTGGATGAGCTGACGCCCAAACTTCGCACCAACCTGGGGGAGGCCGCCCAGCGCCTGCTGGAGAACAAGGCGTTCTTCCGGTTCCGATCTCCGGATGAACTGAAGTCGCAAGGAGTGGCCGAAGCCACCCTGAACGCCACATTCGACCAGCTCACCATGGGGGATTGGGACTTCAACCAGATCAGGCAACTCTTCGACTCACTGGAGTTCAGGGTGTTGTACGACCGGCTGGCCGCCGACCACCCGGAGGCCGTGGCGGCCGCGACCGGGTTCGAGGGGACTGCGGTGGAGGTCTCCACCCCGGAGGACCTGGAATCCCTGGTCCAAGAACTGGACAGGGAAGAGGCGATCGTCGTTCGCCTGCTCGGAGATCCTTCCAACAGCCGCAAGGCGGCGGAGACCGTGGCGTTTTCCACCCCGGCAGGCGCCCAGGTGATCCGTCTGCACGACGGCCCGCTTCCGGCGGAGACGGTGTGGCAGGCCTTGCGACCGGCCTTCGAGAGCCGCGGCCTGGCCACCCACGGGGTCAAAGACGCCCTCCAACGGCTGGCCACCGTCGGTATTGTGCCGAAGGAGATCTCCATGGACACCGAGATCGCGGCCTACCTGGTGGATCCGGCTCGGGGTACCTACCGGCTGGACGAACTGGCCCGGCACTACCTGGACCGGGAACTGAAGCTTGACGACACCCCTCTCGCCGACCAACAAGGGCAGCAGTCACTGCTTATGGATGCCGGCAACGATGTGGACCACGTTTCGGGACCGGGACTGGAAGCCATCGCCACCGCCGAGTTGGTGGAGGTGCTGAGCGAACAACTCGAACAGCGAGGGGTGTGGGACCTTTTCGCCGACCTGGAGATCCCGCTGACCAGGGTCCTGGCCAAAGTTGAGCGGGCGGGCGTTCGTCTGGACACCGACTATCTGGAGGAGATGTCCCTGCACCTCTCCAAGGAGTTGGACTCGGTGGAGCACCGGATTTTCGGCTTGGCCGGGGGGCCCTTCAACATCGGGTCACCTCCGCAACTTAGGACCGTTCTTTACGATCGCCTGGGCTTGAAACCGGGGAAGAAGACCAAGACCGGCTTTTCTACCGACGCCAAGGTGCTGGAATCTTTGATCGAAGAGCACCCGATCATCGAGAACATCCTGCGGCACCGCGAGATCTCAAAGTTGAAGAACACCTACATCGACGCCCTGCCCCGGCTCGTCGACCCCAACACCGGCCGGCTGCACACCCGCTTTAACCAAACCGTCGCAACCACCGGACGCCTGAGTTCGGAAAACCCCAACCTGCAGAACATCCCCATCCGTACCGAAGAGGGCAAACAGATCCGTAGGGCGTTCGTCCCCGAGGCCGGGAACCTGCTGGTGGTGGCCGACTACTCGCAGATAGAACTGCGGATCCTGGCCCACCTCTCCGGCGACGGCGCCCTCTCCGGCGCGTTCGCCCGGGGAGACGACATCCACCGCCTTTCGATCGGCAAGGCACTGGGCATCGATCCCTCGGAAGTGACCTCTGCCCAGCGGGGCATCGGCAAGATGGTGTCTTACGGGGTGACCTACGGCATGGGGCCCTTCGGCCTGTCGCAACGCCTGCGGATTCCGGTCGACCAGGCCCGCACCTACATCGACGGATTTTTTGCCACCTACCCGGAGATCCGCACCTACCTGGATGACGTGGTAGCCAGGGCCACCGAAGACGGCTTCACCACCACCATGCTCGGCCGGCGCCGGTACCTTCCGGAACTCAAGTCCCGCAACCCTCGGGTGCGGGGCCTGGGGGAGCGCCAGGCGCTGAACGCCCCGCTGCAGGGGTCGGCTGCGGACATCATGAAGCTGGCGATGGTGAAGGCGGACCGGGCTTTGGGCGGGAGCAACGCCCGCATGGTCCTAACGGTCCACGACGAACTGGTCTTTGAAGTCCCCGAAGGGGAAGTGGAGGAGGTGGCGGTAACGGTTCGTGAGGCGATGGAGGACGTGGTGGAACTTTCGGTCCCCCTTCCGGTTGATCTGGCCTGGGGGCCCAACTGGGCCGACGCCAAGGCCTGAGCCCTACTGCGGGCCGTCCAACTCCCGGTTAGCCGGTACAGCCGCGGCCCCGCCGCCCAGAATCAACGCAAGCATCCGCTCTTCCCGGCGCCCGAGAGCCTCCAGCCCCTTCTTCAGTTCCGCCGCCAGTTTCGCCTCCGCCTGGGTGACGCGGGCGGAAAGGCGCTCTTCGGACTCCTCGGTGGAGTTGGCCAGGTCGCTTCGCCACTCCTCGGTAGCCCGGTTGAGGGCAAAGATGGCGCTCCCCAGTTGCTCGGAGATATTCAGCAGGTTCTGAGCAAAACGACCGTCCAGGTTCTCCATGCCCTCCATGACCAACTTTTCGGTGTGGCTCGCCCGGGCGCCGTGTACGGCCCGTAGCTCCTCGAGAGCGGATCCGACGTTTTGGGTTGCCCCTTCCAGTCTTTCCTGGCTCTGCCTGACCAGCTGGTAGGAGCTGGTGATCTGATCCTCGAGTCCCCGGAGGGCCCGCCACAGCCGTTCGGCGCTCTTGAGGTTCGCCTCCTGCCCTGAGGCGGTCCGGCCGTCGAGAGTGGAAGTCAGGCTCCCCAGGGCGTTGTCGATCCGGTTGGTAACCGCCTCGAAGCTCTGAGCCAGCCGGACGTCCAAGAACTCCAGCCCCTTTGCCAGTCGTTCCCACTGCTTGGCGTCCAGCGGGTTGGAGATGACGGCTTCCAACCCCTGAACCCGCTTGGCGATGCCGGCCTGAAGCTCTTCCAGGGTTCCCAGGTATCTGAGCTGGGTGGCGTTGTTCTCGTCGGCTTCGCTCAGCACCGTTTCCAGCTTGGCGGCCAGAGCGGTCCGGCTTTCGTTCAGTCGGGACTCCAACGCCGTCAGACCGGCACCGATCTTCTGCCGATTCTCGGCATCCGCGGAGGCGATCGATTCTTCCAGGCGCTTTTGGCCCTCAACCAAGCGGTCCAGTTGTTCGGAACCGGCCGCTTCGGGGGCCTGGTCGGCAAGGCTCTCCAGGCGCCGGATCAGCGCGGACTGCTGTTGTTCCACCGCAGCCAAATGGCGGATCTGGTTGGCGCTGGTGGCGTCGGTCTCGGATCGCACCACCTCGAGCTTGCGGGTAAGGGCCTGCTGGCTCTCGAAGAGCCGGCTCTCCAGGTTGCCCAGGAACTCGGCCAGCTTGGGCGGAATCTGCCCGCCGGGCGACGCAACCTTTTGGTCGATCTCGCTGAGGCGGCGTTCCAGCGACTCGAAGCTTGCCGCCAACTTCGCCGGGACCTCGGTGTCGGGCGCCGTTACCGTCTGTTCGATTGTCTTGATGCGGCGCTCCAGGGAATCGAAGCTCCCGGAAATCCGGGCCGCAAGGCCCTCGTCGCTTTTAGGAATCTTCTGTTCGATCGCCTGGAGGCGACGCTCCATTACTTCGAAGGCGTCGGCCATCTTGCCGGACAATCCGCCGTCCGCGGGCGGGGCGGAGATCCGTTGTTCAATGGAGTTCAGGCGACGTTCAAGGATTTCAAAGCTGGCGGCCAGGCGTCCCGACAGTGCCGCATCGGGTGCTGGGATCCTTTTTTCGATTCCCTGGAGACGCCGGTTGAGCGCCTCAAACCCTGCGGTGGAACCGCTGGAGACTCCGAGTCCGGCGATATCGTTCTCGAGCATCTGGATCCGCTCGTTGAAGCCTTTTTCCAAGCCGGCGATGGCTTCCAGCACTGCACCCTCGGTGGAAGCAGCCCCGGGTTGCACCCGGGAAATTCGGGAGTCGATTACCTCCAGGCCTCGCAAGACCCGGGACTCGGTCCGGCTGGCAACCTCACGGATGTCGCTCTTCCATCCCTCCAAAGAGGTAAGCAAAACCGTAAATGCGCCCTCCAGCCGGGAAGAACGACTCGCGACGCTGTCAAGGTCGCTCTGCCAGTGGCTGATGGCCGACGCCAGCGAAGAAATCTTCTCCTCCAGGCGGTCGGTGCCGGATGCCGGGCGCGTCTGAGTGACCGGAGTGCGATCTCCGGGTCGGGGGTTGCCCGGAGGTGGGACATTGATTGAAGGACTCAATGGTTAGGGATCTCCCGGGATCCACGGCGGCGTTTGATGATCATCGGTGAGAAGCTACCTCCTTGGCCCAGGGCCCAGTTGCATCAGTGCCGGGCGAGAGACGTCGCTTGCAGAGAATGTTACTCCGACCTATGCGGCCGTTGGGGTTTTCAACTAAACTCTAATTTGCCCACGACAGTGTCGTGGAGTACCCCTGCCCTTAAATGGGCAAATAAGGAGTTTCAGATGTCAACACTTTCCGGCATAGGTTCGACTAGCCGTGAGATGCCTCAGAGCAACGACATCACCACCAACGATGTCGGTTCTTCCATCGAAGATCTCATTGCAGCAATCGACGCAACCATCAAACCGTTCTCGGACGGGGACCTGGTAAGCGGCACCATCGTAAAAATCGACAAGGAAGAAGTCCTTGTCGACATTGGCTACAAGTCCGAAGGCGTGATCCCCGCCCGTGAGCTTTCACTTCGCCACGATGTGGATCCTTCAGAAATCGTATCCCTGGGCGAGCAGATCGAAGCCCTGGTTCTCCAAAAGGAAGATAAAGAAGGTCGGCTCATCCTGTCCAAGAAGCGCGCGTCGTACGAGCGTGCTTGGGGCCGGATCGAGGAGTACAAGCGAGCAGGCAAAATCGTCAAGGGCACCGTTATCGAGGTGGTCAAAGGCGGCCTTATCGTGGACGTCGGCCTGCGCGGTTTCCTCCCGGCTTCCCTGGTGGAGTTGCGCCGGGTTCGTGATCTCCAGCAGTTCGTCGGCAAAGAACTCGAGTGCAAGATCATCGAGCTCGACAAGAACCGCAATAACGTGGTTCTGTCCCGCCGGGCCTACCTGGAGGAAGCACACTTCGAACAGCGCAAGGACTTCCTTGCCAACCTCACAGTCGGCGAACGCCGCACCGGCACCGTTTCTTCGGTGGTCAACTTCGGGGCGTTTGTTGATCTGGGCGGTGTTGACGGTCTGGTTCACGTGTCCGAACTTTCGTGGCGTCACGTTGACCACCCGAGCGAGGTTGTTCAGGTCGGCCAGGAGATCGAAGTAGAGGTCCTGTCGGTCGAGCCCGAGCGCGATCGTGTTTCGCTTTCCCTGAAGAACACCCAGGAAGACCCGTGGCAGGCGTTCGCAAGAGCGCACGGCACAGGGGACTTTGTTGCCGGAACCATCACCAAGCTGGTGCCTTTCGGGGCGTTCATCAAGGTGGCGGACGGCATCGAAGGCCTGGCCCACATCTCGGAGCTCTCGGAGTCTCACATCGAGCTTCCCGAGCAGGTGGTCCAGCTTGGGCAGGAGGTTCAGGTCCGGGTTATCGACGTGGACCTGGATCGCCGTCGGATCAGCCTTTCGCTGAAGGCCGGAGCAGGGGGCCAGGCACCGGTACAGCCGGACCAGCCCGCTGGCGCCGGTACCGATGCTGCTGCTCCCGCAGCGGATTTCGAACTGGAACCCGCAGCCGAGGCCCCGGCCGTCAAGAAGCCGGAACCGGTCGCCGCACCGCGGCCGCCGGCCGCTCCGGCACCTCCGCCCCCTCCGGTGGACACCAGAACCGCCATTGGAGTGGCAATGGACGAAGCCAAGGCAGCCGCTGCGGCTGCGGCGGCCAAGGCGGCAGCGGAAGCTGCGCCCGCGCCCGCCGAAACCGCCGCTGCTCCGGATTCGTCTGCTGCGTTGGATGGCGAACTGCTGGACTCTGCCCCCGACACTTTCGAGGAGTCTCTCGAATCCATCGTCGAGGGCATGAAGCGGGACCGAACCTAAACACCCCAACATGCCCGTCATAGGACTTGCCGGAGGCATTGCCTCCGGCAAGTCGACGGTTGGGGAAATTCTTCGCCGCAAGGGCGCTCTGGTGATAGATGCCGACGCCGTGGCCCACGAAATAGTCGAACCCGGACTGCCGGCCCTCGCCGAGATCCGGGAGCGCTTCGGAGACCAAGTCATCACACCGGATGGCTGGCTCGACCGGGCGGCCCTCGGGCGCATTGTTTTTGATGATCCCGCGGCCCGTCGGGACCTGAACAACATCATGCACCCGCGCATCTATGAGGAGATTCACCAGCGCGTCCGCGGCCAGAAACCGGGCCGGATAATCGTCTTCGAAGCCGCCCTCCTCGCCGAAACCTACGAAGAAGCACTGGAGTGGCTGGAGATCGATGCGGTGGTGGTGGTCGACAGCCCCCCCGAACTTCAGTACCGGCGTTTGATGGGCGGCCGTGGCCTGAGCCGCCAGGAGGCGGAGCAGCGAATCGCTTCGCAGGCAAACCGCGACGACCGCAGGGCCCGCGCCAACTACGTCATCGACAACGTCGGCAGTCTGGAAGATCTGGAGCAATCGGTCGACCAGATGTGGGCCCATCTGCAGAAGATCGATCCGGACCGCCCTCTGTTTGCCGGCACCGGCACCGGCAGCTAGGCGAGCACTTGCCCCCAACCCCCACCGGACCGGGGGTCTGGCGATGGGGACGGTGGGACGAGTTGGCGCCACCCCGGCCAACGCCTACGAATCCCTTCGAAGTCAGGCTCCTCCAGTTCAACATGTGCGGCAGCGCCTGCAACGAGGGTGATGTTGGGAGCCTGGTGGACGTGCTTCGGGACTCGATCCTGGATTTCGAGCCGGATGTCTGCTTGTTGAACGAGGCCTGCCTGGCGCAAATCGACCGGCTGTGGGATCGGTTGGATCTTTCCGGATTTACTACATCCGCCTGCTTCGGGGCCACTTCCGGACACAGCCGATGCCCGGGCAGACCGGCGGAGCGGTGGTACGGCAACGCCGTAATGTCGAGGGGAGTGGGTATCGGCCGTCCCGAGACGATCCAACTTCCGAACGCGCCGCGGGTCAAAGAGCAGCGGGGGGCGGTTTCCATGACGGCTGCCCTCCGCGGCGTCGAGGCGACTATCTCGTCGGCCCACCTGGTCCCGGGAGGCCGGTACACCGAATTCAACCGGCGGCAACTGGCCGAACTGGCCCGGATCCAGGCGGATCGGGCGGCTACCGGCAAGGTTGTGATTTTCGGCGGCGACTTCAACGCAACCCCGGATTGCCTCGAACGGTTCACCGGGCCGGAAGGTGCTTTTGTCGACGTCGACCACGAACGGCCGGCGGCTACCTGCGGTAGGCGCAAGATCGACTACATCCTCGTTGACGCCGCTCACTTCTGCGGGCTTTCGGCGTCGACGGTGAAAACTTCGCTTTCGGATCACCGCCTGCTGAGAGGGCGGGCCACGCTGGATCCATGAGATTTCAGCGTCGACGGTCCCCGATTCCGGGTACCCGGCAAAATCATTGAGTAGGACAAGCCCTGTCCTAGTTAAGCTGTAGACAAGTGTCCATTAAGAACAACTCCGGCCTCCGAGCCGCAAATTCGAACCTAAAGGCCGTCTTCTTCGATGCCGGCGAGACCTTGCTCGCGCCCCATCCATCCCACCCCGAGTTGTTCGCCCTGGTTCTCGGTGAACGCGGCCACTACGTGGCCGCGGAAACGGTCCAGGCCACCTTTACCGAGATGGCCCCCAGCTTCGCCGCCGTGATGGACCGCATGGCGGTCAAGATGTGGTCCGTCTCCCGGGAGGCCTCGCTGGATTTTTGGGGACGCATCTACGGGGAGGCCCTGGACCGCCTGGGTGTGGCGGACCCGGACCGCAGCATCTTTAACGCTCTCTACGAGCGGTTTACCCGATACGACTCCTACCGCCTGTTCCCCGAATGTATCCCCACTATCAAGGCGTGCCGCGAGGCCGGCCTGGTGGTGGGGCTCATCTCCAACTTCGAGGAGTGGCTGGAGGGAATGTTGATCGATATGGAGATCGCTCACCTCTTCGATTACATGGTCATATCCGGCAGGGAGGGCGTAGAGAAGCCCGACCCGGCCATCTTCCGGCTGGCGCTCGATAGATCCGGAATGGCGGCCGAACACAGCCTCTACGTCGGAGACCACCCCAAGCTGGACGTCGAGGCGTCCGAGGCGGTGGGAATGGCCGCGGTCCTGATCGACCGTAAGGGTCACCACCCCAACTTCGGAGGGGCTCGGATCGACACCCTGGACCAACTGATAGCCATGTTGGGCATCTCCGCAGTTGGGGGAGCGTCAACCCCCGGAGGCGGAGACCTGCGAGAGCATGACTGAATTTAAGGTTGTCTCGGACTGGGAGCCGAGCGGTGATCAGCCGCAGGCTATTGCAGGGCTGTACGAAGGACTGAACCAAGGCCTGGCCCGCCAAACGCTGTTGGGCATCACCGGGTCCGGCAAGGGTTTCACCATGGCCGGAGTTATCGCCAAAGCTCAGCGGCCCACCCTGATCATTGCCCCCAACAAGAGCCTGGCTGCCCAGTTGACCAACGAGATGAAGGAGTTTTTTCCCCACAACGCGGTGGAGTACTTCGTCTCCTACTACGACTACTACCAGCCCGAGGCCTACATCGCCTCCAGCGATACCTACATCGAGAAGGACTCGTCACTCAACGACGAAATCGACCGGCTCCGGCACTCGGCCACCGCGGCGCTGCTCAGCCGGCGGGACGTGATCATCGTGGCCAGCGTCTCCTGCATCTACGGACTGGGTTCGCCCCAGGAGTACGAGTCCCAACTCCTCAGGCTCGCGCTGGGGAAGGACTACCCGCAGGCGGTAATCCTGCGCCGCCTTGTCGACATGGCTTACGAAAGAAACGAACTCAACTTCATCCGGGGCAAGTTCCGGGTCCGGGGGGACACCCTGGACATCTTCCCGGCCTACCAGGAAACCGCGGTCCGGGTGGAGTTGTTCGGCGACACCATCGAACGCCTGATCCGACTGGACCCGCTGACCGGCGAGCGCATTGGTGACGAGGACTCGATAACCATCTTCCCGGCCTCCCACTACGTCGCGTCCGGGCCGCGGATGGAGCGGGCGGTCGGCCAGATCAAGACGGAGCTCAAAGATCGTCTGGCGGAACTGGAGGGGCAGAACAAACTGCTGGAGGCGCAGAGGCTGCGGATGAGAACCGACTACGACCTGGAGATGATGGAGCAGATCGGATTCTGCAACGGGATCGAGAACTACTCCCGCCACATCGACGGCCGCAGCCCCGGGTCGCCGCCCTTTACATTGCTCGACTACTTCCCCGACGACTTCCTGACGGTTATCGATGAGTCCCACGTCACCATCGGCCAACTCCACGGGATGTACGAAGGGGACCTCAGCCGTAAACAGGTGTTGGTGGAACATGGCTTTCGCCTGCCTTCGGCAATCGACAACCGCCCCCTGCGCTTCGACGAGTTCATCGAACGGGTGGGCGACACCATCTTCATGTCGGCCACGCCGAGCCCCTACGAATTGAAGGTTTCCAGCCGGGTGGTGGAACAGATCGTCCGGCCGACCGGCCTGGCCGACCCCGAGGTGAGCATCCGCCCGAGCAAAGGTCAGATCGACGATCTCCTGAATGAGATCAAGGTACGCGTGGACAAAGAGCAACGGGTGCTGGTGACCACGCTGACCAAACGGATGGCGGAGGACCTGACCGACTACCTGCTGGAGTCGGGAGTGAAAGTGCGCTACCTCCACTCCGACGTGGACACCATCAGCCGGATCGAGATCTTGCGGGACCTGAGGCTGGGGGAGTTCGACGTCCTGGTGGGCATCAACCTGCTCCGGGAGGGCCTGGACCTGCCAGAGGTCGCGCTGGTGGCCATTCTCGACGCCGACAAGGAGGGCTTCCTCCGCTCGCAGACCTCTTTGATCCAAACGATGGGCCGGGCCGCCCGCAACGTCGAAGGGCAGGTCATCATGTACGCGGACAACGTCACGGACTCCATGCGGGCCGCAATCTCGGAGGCCACTCGGAGGCGGGAAATCCAACTGGCCTACAACGCCGAACACGGCATCAACCCTTCAACCATCCGCCGCAACATCTCCGACATCCTGCTGGGTGCCTCCGAGTCCGGGTCCGCGCCGCTGCCCAAAGGCAGGGGCCGCCGGTCCCGCTCCCGGGAGGAGTTGTCTTTGCCCAAGGACGAATTGGTCCGGTTGGTCCAATCGCTGGAGTCTGAGATGCACGAGGCCGCCAAGAGTTTGCGATTCGAGTACGCTGCCCGTTTGCGGGATGAAGTTTCCGACCTCAAAAGGGAGCTGAAAGCACTTGCCTGATCCGAGCACCAACGGCCACTTCGACCCCAACACCAACGGCCACAAGACTTCCTCACCGAACCCGGCCATCCCTCGCCGCGGCGGAGGTGTCCTCCTGATGGCCATGGTGTCCGCCATGACCGGCTTGAACCTCATGCTCGGGGGAGCCGTGGGCGGGGTGGTCGGCGCCCTCACCGATGCGGGGGACACCCTTCCGGCCCTGGTCGCTCTGGGCGCCGGACTGGGAGGAGCGATCGGGGTCTACTTCGGCGTCCGGGTGGCATTGCGCTTCGGTGGTTCCAGCGGGATCAGTTCCTTTAAGTGGCTCACCGCCTGGGGGTTCGCCGGGTTGGTTGGTTCCATCGCCCTGGCCGCAGTATTTGTGAGTCCCTTGACCCCGGTGGTCGCAATCATCCTGCCGGGACTGGCGGCGGCCCTAGGGGACCGTTATGCCACCAAAAAGCACCTGGCGGCCACCGGCCAGGCCAAGCCCAAAGCCAAGCTGCGGGAGCAGGAGGAGGCGTCCGAATAAGACGCCCAACCGACAGTGTGCCAGAATCGAACATATGATCGATCAGCAACCCTCGCGACCTGGGCAGCAGGACAAAGACCAAGGCCCCCGGCGGGGGTCCGGCGCCCATGACCACTAAGAAGCGGGCCGGGGCGGCCACCGACCTGGTGATACGTGGTGCACGGGAACACAATCTCAAAGACGTCCACCTTGAGTTGCCGCGCGACGCCCTGATCGTGTTTACCGGGATCTCCGGGTCCGGCAAGTCCTCACTGGCGTTCGACACCATCTATGCCGAGGGACAACGGCGCTACGTCGAGAGCCTCTCGTCCTACGCTCGGCAGTTCCTGGGACAGATGCAAAAGCCCGAGGTCGACTTCATCGAGGGCCTGTCGCCGGCCATTTCTATCGACCAAAAGTCGGCCTCCCGCAACCCGCGGTCGACGGTGGGGACCATCACCGAAATCTACGACTACCTGCGTCTGCTGTTTGCCCGCATAGGCAAACAGCATTGCTACAACTGCGGGCAGCCCATCGCCCGGCAGACGCCGGAGCAGATTGTGGACCAGGTCATGCAGTTGCCGATGGGAACCAAATTTCAAGTTCTGGCGCCGCTGATTCAGGGGAAAAAGGGCGAGTACGAAGCCCTCTTGGAGGACCTGGCGAAGAAGGGATTTGCTCGGGCCAAGGTCGACGGAGATCTCGTCGACCTGTCTGAGAAGCACCGCCTCGACCGCTATTACAAACACAACATCGAGGTGGTGGTCGACCGGTTGGTCCTCAAGGAGGGCATCGAGCGCCGCCTGACCGACTCCATTGAAACCGCCCTAGGGCTGGCCGACGGGCTGGTCTCGATCGACCTGGTCGACGAAGACCGCACAATCGGCTACTCACAAAGCGCTGCCTGCTTGAACTGCGGCCTTTCATTCGATGAACTGGCGCCCCGCAACTTCAGTTTTAATACGCCCTACGGCGCCTGTCCCCGTTGCGACGGACTAGGGACCCACCTGGAAGTCGACGCCTCGATCATTGTCTCTAACGAGGACCTGTCGATATCCACGGGCGCCATCCGGCCCTGGTCCACCGCCAAGGCTGAGTACTTCATCCGCATGATGGACGCGGTGTCCGAAAAGTTCGGCTTCTCGGTCGACACCCCTTGGGGCGAACTCACCGACGAACAGCGCAACGTCATCTTCCACGGGACCGGCGAGGAGCAGGTCTTCATCAAGTACAAGAACCGGTACGGCCGGGTCCGCCAGTACCACACGACCTTCGAAGGGGTGGTCCCCTGGCTGGAGCGGCGGCGGACCGAGACGGAGTCCGAGTTTGCCCGGGAGCGCATAGAACAGTTCTTCCGTGAGGTTCCCTGCCCGGCGTGCGGAGGCGCCCGGCTGAAACCGGAGGCGCTGGCGGTTCTGGTTAACGACAAGAACATCTGGGAGGTCAGCCGGATGGCCATCCTGGATGCGGAGAAGTTCCTGGGGTCACTGGAAATCTCGGAGCGTGATCACTCCATCGCCGACCGGGTACTGAAAGAGATCAACGAACGGTTGGGTTTTTTGATCGACGTCGGGCTGGACTACCTGTCGGTGGAGCGCTCCGCGGCCACTCTGGCCGGAGGAGAGGCCCAGCGCATCCGGCTGGCAACCCAGATCGGCAGCGGGCTGGTCGGGGTGCTGTACATCCTGGACGAGCCTTCGATCGGGCTCCACCAGCGGGACAACAAGCGACTGATCGAGACATTGTTGAGGCTAAAGGCCCTGGGCAACACCCTGATAGTTGTGGAGCACGACGAGGAGACCATTGCGGTGGCCGACTACGTGGTCGACATCGGTCCGGGGGCGGGGGAGCACGGCGGTGAGGTGGTCTACGCCGGACCGGTAAAGGGGTTGCTGAAGGCCAAGGGCTCCCTGACCGGCGGGTACCTGTCGGGAAGGTTGAAGATCGACGTCCCCGGGACGCGCCGGACCCCGGGAGAGGCGGCCCTGACCGTGGTCGGGGCCCACGAGCACAACCTCAAGGATCTGGATGTCCGGTTCCCGCTGGGGGTTTTCACCGCGGTGACCGGGGTGTCGGGGTCGGGTAAGTCCACCCTGGTAAACGAGATCTTGTACCGGGCGGTCCACCGGCATCTGTTCCGGGACGCCAAACATCTGGCGGGACGCCATAAGAAGGTGGAGGGGCTGGAGGCCATAGATAAGGTCATCGACATCGACCAGTCGCCCATCGGGCGGACCCCGCGGTCAAACCCGGCCACCTACACCGGCGTCTTCGACAGCATCCGGACCCTGTTCTCCCAGACCGAGGAGGCCCGGATGCGCGGCTATCAGCCGGGTAGGTTCTCGTTCAACGTCAAAGGCGGGCGTTGCGAGAACTGCCAGGGAGACGGTCAGATCAAGATTGAGATGTATTTCCTGCCCGACATGTACGTCACCTGCGAGGTCTGCAAGGGCCGGCGGTACAACCGGGACACCCTGGACGTGCACTACAAGGGCAAGACCATCGCCGAGGTATTGGGGATGAGCATCGAAGAGGCCCTGGAGTTGTTCCGGCCGATCCCCCGGATCGCCCGGCATCTAGAAACCCTGGTCGACGTGGGACTGGGTTACGTGAAGATGGGCCAGCCGGCACCCACCCTGTCCGGCGGCGAGGCCCAACGTGTAAAGCTGGCGTCCGAACTGGCGAAGCGGGCCACGGGCAAGACGCTCTACATCCTGGATGAACCCACCACCGGCCTGCATTTCGAGGACATCTCAAAGCTGTTGAAGGTCCTGCACGGCTTGGTGGACAAGGGGAACTCGGTGGTGGTGATCGAACACAACCTGGATGTCATCAAGACTGCGGACTGGATCATCGACCTGGGCCCGGAGGGGGGCAGCGGTGGGGGAGCCATCGTCGCCGAAGGAACCCCAGAGGATGTGGCGGCCGCGGAGGGATCCCATACCGGCCGGTTCCTCAAGCCGATCCTGGCCGGGCGTCAGAGTTCCCCGCAGTAAACCTCCCGGCGAAATCAGCGCCCGGAAAACTCGCGGACCTGCTTGCAGACGAACTGCCCGTTCTCCAGCAGCTTGAACTCCATGTCGAGCGACTTCGGTTTGTCGCTGTCCACCACCACGAAGCCGCAGTCGCCCGGGTAATAGGTGGGGTCGGCGGCGCAGTACGCCTGCTCAACCGCAGCCGCGATCCCAACCAGCGCCAGGGTTTCTTCGCGGCCAAGGACGGGGACGGTCAACGCCGGTCCGTCTTTGGTGGGTTTGGCAAAGCGGGTGATCGTGATTGAGGTCGGCTCCTCGCCCAGTCCGATACCGGCAACCGAGACCTCAGACCAGGTTCCGGGGTCCGGGTTGGTCACCAGGTTGTTGCCCTTCTGGATCGATAGGGAGTACCCGAAGACTCCGGTGGCGTTCACCACCCGGGTGATTACCACAGCATTGGCCGCGACCGGCGACTCGTTGTCGTAGGCGGGGACTATCGCCGCCCCCATTGCCACCGAGGCGTGGTCGATCCGGGCGAACGA
>JAJCYE010000046.1 GCA_029263075.1 Actinomycetes bacterium | reverse complement strand
TGAATCCCGAGCCTTGGCAACCAAATTCAGCAGCCAGTTGATCTTGTCATCGTCCAAACGAGCGCTGTCGCAGCTGGAGGCAACTTCTCCCCCGGAAGATGCAACCGATCCGGGAAGTGAAATCGAGGGATTGGGAGCGCTGGGTGCCTGAGCCGGCCCCGCCTTGGGCGCCGCTTGCCTGGTGACTATCCGGCGAACCGTCCTTACGGTGGCCGGGGCGACGGGGGGCGGCTCGTGAACGGTCAGGCCGGCAGAGGAGAACTGACTCGGGGCGTCAAAGGCGTCAATGCCGTTTGCCGACGGCGCCGGCACCGCGGCCTCGGCAGTCGCAGGACCCTTGAGAAGGCCGAGGGCTGCTCCACTGCCAGTGCCGACCACCAACAAGCAGAAACTTACGGCAATCTTCAGGGCGGCTGTGCCCGCGCCGGAACTGAGCTTCATTTCGGACTCTCCTTTATCGGGCTGGTAGGTCTGCTGGTCTAAGGCGTTTTGGCGGCGTTGTTCAAGAAGTTGAGGCCGGAGCCCAACAACCCAAGTCCCTGGCTAACAAGGTTGAGCGTTCCGCCGACCACCTCGCCGACGCCACCGACCACTCCGCCGACCAGACCGGGAGTCTCCGTCGCCTGAGCAGGCGTTGGGTTGACAAGAATCGGAAGCGCCTGGATCTCAGTAACGAGCGTCCCCGCCCGGGCAACCAACTGATTCACCACGTCCAACCCGGCGAATCCAACCCGGCCGGCCTCCGCTACGCAGGAGCTGGAGGATGCAACTGTGGCGTTGGCCTGCGCCAACAGCAATTGGGCCTGTTCGGCAGTTGTAGCGGCAGGAACTGCTCCGGCTATGGCGTTGAGCACCGCGGCGACCTCTCCCACGCAAGCGGGTGCCGGTGCTGGCGCCGGGGCGACGGAGGGAACGCTCACTTTGCGGGGCGCCTGGACCACAACTATCTCTTCTACGATTTCTTCAACCGGGGCTGCTGGGGCCGGGGCGGTTGAGGCACCGGCGATGACGGAGGCCGGGAAGTCGAGCACCACACCGGGGCCGGAAGGAGGGGTCGGGTTGGCCGACGCCACCGTGTAGGTAGGGGTATCGGCGAAACCGGGGAGAGCGCCGGTCGCCGCCATCCCTCCGGCCAGACCCGCAACCAAAACTCCAACTGCCGCGAACTTAGCGAAAACCGACCCAAAAACTACCTGAAACATCAATACCTCCCCGCTTCGGGGGGCTCTGGCGGAGCCCATCCTCTTGCGGGTAACCAATCGGCAGGAAAGCAGGAACGTTTCAGGGAAAGTTAGAAGGCTGACTAACTACCTTCCAAAAAATCTTAGTGTTAGAGGTCTAGACAACCGGCAGCCGCACAACGTTACCGGCGGCGGAGCTACAGCTTGGAGGAGAGACTCAGAGCGAAATTGGTGCCGGCGTCGGTCCACCACCTCCTGGGCTCCAGGCCGGCGCTTACAAGTTCCTGCTCAATCCCTTCCCGGCGAAACTTGGCGCTTATTTCGGTGTGGAGCAGTTCGCCTTCGGCGAACTCCACCTCCAGGTCCAGGTCTGCCAGCCGCACCCTTTGGGCCCTCGTAGAGCGAAGGAACATCTCCATCTGTTCGGTATCCGGGTTGAACCGGGCCAGGTGTTCGAAGCTGCCGATCTCGAAATTGCCGTTGAGGCGAGCGTTCAGAACGCTCAGGATGTTCAGGTTAAAGGCTGCCGAGATCCCGGCAGAGTCGTTGTAAGCCGCCTCGATCACCCCAACCTCTTTGACCAGATCCATGCCCAGCAGGAAGGAATCGCCGGACTTCAAGGCTCCGGAAAGCTGCGCCAGCAAAGACCCCCGCTGCTCCTCGTTCAGGTTGCCAATGGTGCTCCCAAGAAAAATAACCAGGCTCGTCCCGGGTACCTTCACCGCCTCCAGGTGCCGCTCAAAGTCCCCAACGATGCCTTGGACCTGCAGATCCGGGTACCGCTCGAGCAACTCGGTCGCCGCCATCTTGAGAACTTCGCCGTCAACGTCGAACGGCAGAAATCGTTTGAGGTCCCCCCTCCTCTTGAAGGCATCCAACAACAGTTTGGTCTTTTCCGACAGGCCACAACCGAGCTCCACCATCGTGTCGGCCCTGGTATCGGCCACGATGTCTGCTGCCCGCTCCCGCAGGATCTGGCGTTCGGCACGGGTGAGGTAGTACTCGGGAAGTCGGGTGATCTCATCGAACAGCATCGAACCTGTGTAGTCATAGAACCACTTCGACGGGATGCTCTTGTCGGGAGCCGTGAGGCCCTCCTTCGCGTCGCGGCGTAGCTGGGCCTCCAGATCGGCCGGCCCCATATGAGAGACCAGCCCGGGCGCATGGGTACGGGTGCCGGGCGCTGCGGACTGCAAAGTCATTCATCCTCCTTGAGGGGTCTGATCTCCACCCCACCGCCGTTTCCTTGCACCGCCGAAAACTCCGGCACGGATCTCCACGCAGGGTCGTCGTCGAACGGCTCCGATGCGACTACCACCCCGTCGGGGGTCCTCCTGCCGCCTTCCAACACGAACAACGAGTCCCCGCAGGCAGTCGCGTGGATTGCCGAACCGTCCGTGAGCAGGAAGTTGAACGAGCCACTCGAGAGTCCCCGGCATAGGTTCAGGCACCAACCCAGCGCATCCTCCGGACCTGCGCCTTCATCCATCCGGTCCAGGATCAACCCGAACATCACCTCCGAGTCGCTGTTGCCCCGGATCGAAGCGGTCCTGGCGTCGGAAAGCCGTTTTCGCAGAATTAGCCCTTCGGGGCCGTCGAATCCCTTGAATATCCCATTGTGGGCAAATAGCCATCCCCGTTCGGCAAACGGAGCGGTGCTACTTTCCTCCACCGCGCTGCCGGTTGTGGCGTCCCTCACCGCGGCCAGGATGGCCGGCGAGCTGATCACGCCGGCTATGCTCGCAAACGTCCTGTCACTCCAGATGGGCATGTCCCTGCGGTAAACCGCCGGCTCAGACCGGATCTCCGGCGAATACCACCCACACCCGAAGCCGTCGGCGTTCACCACCCCACGGCGCTGAAACTTGGGCTTGTAGGCCTGGTGAACAAGACTATGCTCGGGAACCAGGACCACAGATTCCAACGTCACCGGCGGCCCGACATAGGCCATTTGCCTGCACATCGGACTAGACGCTGCGGGCGCAGCGAAAGCCGCTGAA
Source organism: Actinomycetes bacterium (assembly GCA_029263075.1). Classification (GTDB taxonomy): domain Bacteria; phylum Actinomycetota; class CADDZG01; order JAHWKV01; family JAHWKV01; genus JAJCYE01. The sequence continues at coordinate 43,344 of JAJCYE010000046.1, read as the reverse complement.
TATCTGGCGGCGAATAGGGTGGTCCCAGTTCCGGAATGTGTTCCTTATGGCCGTCGGATGAGTCGCCCACGATCCTCCCCGCAACACCTTGTAGTCCTTGCCGTAGAACACCTCGGAATACTCCTTGTAGGGGAATCCGGTTGAGCCGGGGTAGGCCACAAAATCCGAGGAGGTCCACTCCCAGACATCCCCGACCATCTGGCGGCAACCGTAGGCGCTGGCGCCGGCAGAATACGCTCCCACCGGCCCGGGTGCGAAGTACCTCTGCTCCAGGTTGGCCAGATCGGGCGTGGGTTCGGAGTCTCCCCACGGAAACCGGCGCTTCACTCCCGATTCAGGATCCCAGGAGGCTGCCTTTTCCCACTCAAGCTCGGTGGGCAGTCGTTTCCCCGCCCAGTTTGCGTATGCCTCTGCTTCGAACCAGCACACATGCTGCACCGGCTCGTCCAAAGGTAGAACCTCCCGGCGCCCGAATCGCACCCGGTTCCATCCAGTCGCATCCCGCTGCCAAAACTGGGGGTGCTCCAGGCTTTGGTCATGGCGGTGGGCCCAGCCGCGCTCGCTCCACCACCGACCGTCGTTGTACCCATCGGCCTCGATGAACCCGATGTAGTCACCGTTGCTGACGGGCACCGTGTCCATCCAGAACGCATCCACATGGACCTCATGGGCCGGCCGTTCGTTGTCATACGCCCACGGCTCGGTACTACTACCCATCACAAAAGAGCCCCCGGGGATGAGGACTTCGGCCACATGTACGGGCTCGGGCACCGGTCGAGCCGGTTCGACAAGCGGGTACTCCCCCACCCGCAACTGCAGCGTGGCCAACATGGTTTCGTCGTGCTGGTGTTCGTGTTGGATCACCATCCCGTAAACGTAACCATCGGCTAGCAAAGGATTTGCAGGGTTCAACTCGATCCTCTCGAGGGTGTCCATCACGCGCCCGCGCACCTCGGAGATGTAGCTTCGCGACTGCGTCGGGTCGAGCAGTTTGAGGCGAGTCCGCTCCTTGCGAGCGTGGCGAAAGGCGTCGTAGATATCGTCCAACTGTGGATCCTTGGCCGGAAGGCCGGCGATGGTTCGCAGCAGCCAGATCTCCTCAAAGTTGCCGACATGGGCCAGGTCCCAGACCAGAGGAGACATCAAGGGAGAGTGCTGGCGGATCAGATCTTGCTCGGGAACCGGGTCAACCAAGTTCAGCGATCTCTGCCGGACCACTTCGAGTCCCCGGGCCGCTCTCTCTTTTACGTCCATGTGTCCTCCATCGCGTCCGGCTCCCACGGGCTGCTACCTCTTGCCCACGCATCCAGTTGCTCGTCGGCCGGGGATCGGCCCTTCTGCACAAACTTGCGGTTGAACGCCTCCACCGCCAGCGCGGTTTCTTCGTCAACATCCAGGCGCTCCATCGCGTCCAGAGCTGCGTTAAAGACCGCCTGTGCCGTCTCGCTCAGGAGTTGGTTCTCCAATCCCTGGCGGGCGGCCACCTCCCAAAGGTCGGCGGTCGGCTCTACCAACTGGTCGATGATTTTCACCGCCTTGCGGTCGTAGACGGTTGATGCGATGGCTATGGGTACCCTCCACCACGGATCCGGGAGGGCATCCACCATCCGCAATTCAAGCCAGCCCTTCGGCCGGATCGGCGGGAATAGGGTAGTCAGGTGGACAATCAAGTCGTCCAAGTCGGGATACCCGAGTTCGTGCCCGTCTTCGAGCCAGTTGCCGAAAGTCATCCTTCGGTTCACGTGTTCGGCGCTTCCGCCGGTCCGGACAAACATAACTCGGGCCTGCAGCGCGTAGTGCGACCACACCTCGACGGGGTCTCCCACCGGGGCCGTCGGCAGGGTCCGGGTTGGATCGAGCGCCTGCCAAAGAGCAAGTCGTGAAGACTTCCAACCGGTGGGTTTCCCTCTAGCAATCGCGGAGTTGGCGAACGCAGCACTAAGTGTCGGGCCGAGAGCATGAACCAGTCGCCAACGTTCGGCGCCGTCCTCAATCCCGGCCACGTCCAGGTTCACGTGCACCGAAGCGGTGGCACGCATCATGCTCCTGCCTTCGGGCCATCCGGCGTCGAAGTAGGCCTCCATCGCTTCGTAGCGGGGGAGGTCGAGGAACCGCTTTCCCTCCCGTACGGGATCGAGGCCAACACCCAACAGCTTGATTCCGTGGGGGCTCAGCTTGTCCCGGACATAGGCAATGTCCGATGCAGTTGCAGTGCAGGTGGCGGCCACCGACTGTCCGGCGGCGGAACTGACTTCAAGCTGCCCGCCCGGCTCAAAGGTGATGGTTCCGCCACAAGGCAGCGGGCGCGACGCGTCGATTATTCCTTTTAGCTTTTCCAGTGGGACGTAGGCTTGGGGGTCATCCTCGTATACGGGAAACCACTCGACTTCGGCGCCTACCCTGCCCTCGATTGAGGAGGTGAAGATCGTGGATCGGATGTGATCGAAGACATCTGCGGTCGTCAGCGACCGCGTTGCAGAGGTCACTTTATGGCCCCAGCGGGAGGTGGAGAATTTGGAATCGATTCCGGTGCAACATACGCGTGCTGAGCAGACGTCGTCTCAAAACTGGACCCTTCCTTGGCCGGAAACCAGCGTGATACCTACCCGAACATCATTTCATCAATCCTTAGTTACTCAACCGCCGCCGGCATTACATACCGTTCACCGGCGTTGACCTCAACCTCCAGACGGTTCGCAGGGGGCGCCAGCGGACACACCCATCGCGGGTCGTAGGAACAGGAGGGCTGATAGGAAAAGTTGAAGTCGAGAACCAACCCGCCGTCGCCGCCGCCGAGATCCGCTCCCTTGACCGTATCGAGCAGATACCTGCAACCGCCATAGGTCGTCTTCCCACTGGTGCCGTCCTGAAACGAGAGAAACACGCCTCCGCCGTACGAGCGGAACCAATACAGGTTCAGACTCTGTGGTTCGCCGTAAAGCTTGAACGTTGCTCTGCCGATGCAGTCCAGGATCAGAGTTCCTTCACTGGCATCAAAACTCCAAGGCTCCTCGTCAACCGGATCCAGCCGTGCCGACACCCGGGCATCGGCGTCGTAGTCGAAGTACGACAGATGGGACAAACTGCTGCGCATGCCGGGCGGGACCGGCGACTGGGGGTGCTGGGACATCATCTCGTTTCGCCGGGAGCACCAGTGCCGGAAAGCAGATTCCGGACTGGATTCCTGCAGGATCCGCACCTCGCGATAGAGGTCGAATACCCGGCGGCGCCAATCCACCAGTTCCATCGCAGCCGAGGGGGCGCCGTCCATACTCACAGTCTAGATCCTGAGCCAAAGTTTAACAGTTTGCGATTTCTTGCCGATCACCCTTTATGGACATCTACTCGGCTACCTGGCGGGTTGCGGTCGAATCGGCAGGCATTTGGCCGTCGGTGCTTGACCTGGGACCCGGCCAAAGCTTCTACGTTCTCAACTACCACCGCTCCGACGGTCAGGACCGAGTCCTCACCGCCCACGGCACCACCTGCCTCTTTGGCGACCTCGACACTCTGAACGCCTTCATCACGGGGCCCCACGCCGGCCTTAACGATGAAGTGCACCTGGCTCTGGAGGTTCTATCCAGCCTCAGCCCCGAAGGCCTTCCCCCGGAACACTACCCCCACAACATGCTCGAGCAGGCTGCCGAATGGATCACCGGCGGAGAAATGCTTACATCGGAGGAGCAGGTGGGACTCCTCTTGGACACTCTCGGCTTTCTAAACGACTGGCACGACTCCCTGGCGGAATCTGGGATGCCCGGCGAGTGGCCGCGGGTCTTGGATGACACCGCCGAGTTGCTTACGGATGTCGTTTTGACTCACCAGATCACAACTCTCGAACTTGCCCAACGCCTGAAATCGTTGCGCCTCAAACCGGTATTGACCGAAGAGATAACCAGGCTGTTGAACTGGAGGCCGGTTTGACCTAACCGGCTTCGGCGCCTTGGCCTTCGGGCAATCCAAGTTCCACCCGGAACTGATCGTAGCCTTTCGCTTCCAGATCCAGCGCCAGGTCCTTGCCGCCGGAGCGAACGATCTTGCCGCTGATCAGAACGTGGATGAAGCCGGGCTGGATGTAGTTCAGCAGCCGCTGGTAGTGGGTGATCACTAGCATTCCACGGGTTTCGTTGTGGACCTTCAACACCCCGGCGGAAACTTCCTTCAGGGCATCGATGTCCAAGCCGGTGTCCGTCTCATCGAGTACCGCCAGATCTGGGTCCAGGACCGCCATCTGCAGGACCTCGGCCCGCTTGCGTTCGCCTCCGGAAAAGCCGGCGTTGACGTAGCGATTAATGATCGAGTTGGGGACCTCAAGCAGGTCCATCTTGGTTTGCAGATATTTGCGGAACTCAAGCGGCCCCAGCACCTTGTCCGAATGAACGGCGTTGTAGGCGGTACGCAGGAAGTTGACCACGGAAACACCAGGGATCTCGGTGGGGTACTGGAACGCCAGGAAAATTCGCTTACGGGCCCGTTCGTCGGGAGATAGGTCCGCCAGGTCCTCACCCTTGTAAAGGATGCGTCCACCGGTGACCGTGTAGCCCGGTTTACCCATGAGAACACTGGCCAGGGTGGACTTGCCGGATCCGTTGGGGCCCATGATGGCGTGGATCTCGCCGGGGAACACCTTGAGGTCAACGCCGCGGAGGATCTCTTTGGCGTCTTCGCCCTCGCCGACTGAAACGTGCAGATTCTCGATAACAAGTAGGGGTTCAGTCATTTGACTATCTCCATGGGTCCTCTTACGTACACGTCATCCCCGTCGACCTTCGTCTCGTACGGGGCGATGGACTGAGTGGCAGGCGGGTTCAACACCTTGCCGGTGCGCATGTTGAAGCGCGAGCCGTGCTGGGGACACTCGATTTCATCTTCCTCCAGCCAGCCGTCGTGCAGCTCTACGTAGTCGTGCGAACAGATGTCGGAGGTAGCGAAGAACTCTCCCCCACTGTTGGCCAGGGCGACAGGTTCGCCTTCGACCTCCACCTGGACGACGCTCCCGGCCTTGATGTCACCGACCGAAGCGACCTTGATCCAGTCGCTCATACGGACAGCTTCTCTTCCAGCAGGTGCGAGACCAAACCTTCGACGTCTTTTCGCCCAACCTTGCCGAGGACATCTTCCAAGAAACCCTTGACGATCAGTCGTTCCGCCGAAACGCGATCGATGCCCCGGCTCTGCAGGTAGAACACCTCGTTTTCGTCCATCTGACCAACAGATGCCGCGTGGCTGCACCGAACATCGTTGTTTTCGATCTCAAGCTCAGGCTTGGAGTTGGCCATCGCATGGTCGCTCAGCACCAGGTTCCGGTTGGTCTGGTAAGCGTCGGTCTCCCGGCCCTCCGGTCGGACGTGGATCTGGCCGGAGTAGACGGTGCGGGCGTTGCCCTTGAGGGCGCCCTTGTACAAAAGATCGGACGTCGAATGGGCCGCAGCGTGATCCTGCATGGTGCGGAAATCGAAGTGCTGGCCCTCGCCGGCCATATAGATGCCCATCAGATCAACGCTGTTGCCTTCACCCTGGATAGTTGCAGTGGTCTCGGTGCGGGAGAAGGTGCCCCCCAGCGTGACCACCAAAGATTTGAAGTTGGCATCCCGGGCAGTTCGCAGGTTTTGATTCTGGAAGTGCCAGACGCCTTTGTCGTACTCCTGGATTGTGCCGACGAATCCGCGCGAGGCCTGGCCACCCACCACCTCTATTGCAGAGTTGGAAAAGCCTGAACCTCCCAGTCCCGGCGAGCTGTACCTCTCGATAAAGCAGACCTCGGAGTTCTCCTCGGTCACGATCAGAGTGTGCGGGAACACCGCGGTGCCCGGCTCGTCGATCCGGCAGTCGAAACCCACGGGAAGGGTAAGCGTCTTGCCTCGCGGGACGTAAATGAACATCCCTCCGCAGAACAAGGCCCCGTGAAGGGCGCTGAAGATGTGGCCGGCGGCGTTAAATTGGCCGAACAGGTTGGGCCTGACCAGCTCAGGATGTTCTGCGATGGCTGTGTGGATGTCCGTGACGATTACGCCACCCGAGTCCAACTCCATGTCCAAGGGCGCCACCCTGATCCGGGCCCCTCGTTGATGGGCCTCCCCGCTTCGATCGGGCGATAGCTGGATGTCCGGGCCCCCGAAGCTCACATCCACCTGCGTGCTTGGGACAAAATCGTCCAGCTTGAACTTCAAGCGCTTTAAGTTGGTGTATCGCCACGGCTCTTCCTTCTCGCCGGGGATCTCCATCTTTTCGAACCAGCCCCAGGCCTCGAGCCTTCGCTCCAGAACCCAGTCGGGTTCGTTCAAAGAGGCACTGAGAGCCTCCACATCACTTCGGGTGAATCCCATTCGAACCTCGCGTCAATTCTTCGCAGTCATTTTCCCTACGTGCGCAGTAAACATCGCAGGGAACTTTGGGTGAGGCCCGCCCGGTCTGCCCAAAGGCGACCATGGGCAGGCGACTCAGTGCAGCTTAACCGTCGCTGCCCGGCTTGCCGACTCCGGCGTCTCGCGCCGGAGCGCCTACGCCGGAGTTTGCTGCGGAAGCTGCCTAACCTATGGAGCCCTCCATTTGCAGTTGGATCAGCCGGTTGAGCTCAACCGAGTACTCAAGTGGCAGTTCCTTGGTGATCGGCTCGATGAATCCTCGGACGATGAGGCTCATAGCCTCGGTTTCGTCGATGCCGCGACTCTGGAGGTAGAACAACTGCTCATCCCCAACCTTGGAAACGGTTGCCTCGTGGCCGACCGATCCGGTCTCCTCTTCGATCTCGTTATAGGGATACGTGTCGGAGCGCGAATCCTCATCGAGGATCAGGGCATCGCAGCGGACGGTTGAGCGGGCGTTGGTGGCCCCGTCGTCGATCCGGACCAGTCCTCGGTACCCGGCGCGCCCGCCGTCCTTGGAGATGGATTTGGAGACGATCGTGGACTGGGTGTTCGGCGCCACGTGGGTCACCTTCGCTCCCGCATCCAGGTGCATCCCGGTGCCTGCGTAGGCAACCGAAAGAATTTCGGCCTTTGCGCCTTCGCCGGCCAGGATCACCGCTGGGTATTTCATGGTGATCTTGGAACCCAGGTTCCCGTCGATCCACTCCATGGTGGCGTTCTTCTGTGCCACCGCACGCTTGGTCACCAGGTTGTAAACGTTGTTGGACCAGTTCTGGATGGTGGTGTACCGGCAGCGGGCGTTGTCCTTGACCACGATTTCAACCACTGCGGAGTGAAGCGAGTCACTGGAGTAGGTCGGAGCCGAACAGCCTTCCACGTAGTGGACCCACGACTCATCCTCACAGATGATCAAAGTCCGCTCGAACTGACCCATGTTCTCCTGGTTGATCCGGAAGTAGGCCTGCAACGGCACCTCGATCGAGACGCCCTTGGGCACCCAGATGAAGGAACCGCCGGACCATACTGCGGTGTTCAGTGCTGCAAACTTGTTGTCGTTGGCCGGAATGATGCTGCCGAAGTACTCCTTCACCAGATCCGGGTGGTCCCTCAAAGCCGAGTCCATGTCGGTGAAAATCACGCCCATGTCCTCAAGATGCTTCTGGGTGGAGTGGTAGACGACTTCGGATTCGTACTGTGCGGTAACTCCACCGAGGAAGTTCTTTTCTGCCTCCGGGATGCCGAGCTTGTCCCAGGTGTCCCTGATGGACTCGGGCATGTCCTCCCATTTGCTCACCTTATTGGTGGGCTTGATGTAGTAGAAGATGCTCTCGAAATCGATCTCGGAGAGGTCCGCGCCCCAGGTAGGCATGGGACGGCGGTAGAAGTAATCCAGTGCCTTGTGGCGGTTCTGTCGCATCCAGTCGGGCTCGTTCTTGCGGTCCGAGATCATGTCGATCACCTGGTGCGAAAGACCGCGCGACGGAGCCTCGTCGTACGAGGTGGCGTCGTGCCAGCCGTACTTGTAGGTGCCTTGAATCTTGCGGACTGCCTCGTTTTCCGCGAGAACCGGGTCGAATTGTTCTATCGCCATGATTGGAAACCCTTTCCGGGTGATAAAGATTGCGCTTGGGGAGCTACTGCAATAAGCGCCTTTGAGTACCCGCTGCCCGTCCAGCTTAGCAGCTTAGCCAGGGCTGAACTATAGGTACGTCGGGACACGCTTCTTACCTTCGAACTCCTTTCAAGTTCACCGCCGAAGGGCTCTTTTGTGCTGGGAACCTCCGGTATCCGTCGCGAAAAACATATCTGAATCAGGATCTTAGTCAACCCCCGGCTTGGGATTGGGTTACAGGCCCGGCAGGGGAATCAGGTCCTGTGCGGCTGGGGTGGGCGAATCCGCCGGCGCCGGTTCGGTTGCCGGCGGCGGGGGTGGCTCGGCCGGGGGCGATTGCGGGGCCGGAGGCGGCTCGGGCGCGGGGGGCGATTGCGCCTCCGGCGTCTCCGACGGAACAACAACCGGTGCCGGTGCCGGGGCCGGGGCCGTAGCCGGGGCGGGAGGCGGAGCCGCCGGAGAGAAGCTTGTAGTTGGCGTTGGCTCGGGGTTGGTGGTGGTGGTGTCATTCAGGCTGGCGATCATCACGAACGCAATGGCCAATAGGGCAACGAGCGCTGCTGCGAGTATCAAGGTCCTCGTGTTGCCCTTGCTCGACGGCGGCCGGGAACCGGCCGACCCTATGACCGGCAACACCCTGGTGGCGTCGTCACCGGCAGGAACCGAGCGCTGAGCAACCGCAGTTTTGTCGTTCTCCTCGGCGAACCCAGGGGCATCGTTGCCAACCGCCCGGGGCGTCAGGCTTGCCGTCAGGTCCACCCCCATGTCGGTCCCCGTTTGATAGCGGTCGTCGGGGTCCTTGGCGAGGGCCCGCATCACCACTGCATCGAGTCTTCTCGGCACCGCCGGGTTGACCGAAGAGGGAGGATCCGGGTTCTCAGAGCTCAGCTTTTGGACCATCTCCACATAGGTATCGCCCTTCAAGGGAAGTTTGCCGGTGAGCATCTGGTAGAGGAGTGACCCCAGCGAGTAGATGTCCGATCGGCCGTCCACCGGCTCACCCCGAGCCTGCTCCGGAGAAAGGTAGGCAACGGTCCCCAGGATGGACCCCACCTGAGTGAGGTTGCCCGACGTCGCCGCTTTGGCGATACCGAAGTCCATGACCTTCGCGGTCCCGGTTGGTCCGATCATGATGTTGCCCGGCTTAACATCCCGGTGGACGATGCCTTTGTTATGTGCCTCGGCCAGCGCCTGGGCGACATCGGCGCCGATGGTGGCCACCTCCCGGGGAGGCAGGGGGCCGTCTTCCTTCAGGATCTGGTGGAGAGTGCGACCCTGGAGGTACTCCATGACTATGTAGTGGGTGTCTCCGTCGGAGCCGGTGTCGAATACCGCAACGATGTTGGGGTGGGTCAAAGAAGCCGCGGCTTGCGCCTCCAGGCGGAACCGGGTCAAAAAGCTGGGATCCTGCGCCAGATCTTCCGAGAGGATCTTGACCGCGACAGTTCGGCCGAGCGTCAGGTCGGTTCCCTTAAAAACGGTCGCCATACCCCCGCGGGCGATCAACGAGTCGATCTGGAACCGCCCATTGACTAGCGTTGGCCCTGTCGGCAAAACCCCTCCACGCACCTCGGAATCCGGCTACCGAAGACTGTACCCACTATTTTCAGTACCCCGTTAGGGTCGATGGGATGAAGGTGCCCAAAAAAATCGAGCCCCGACCCGGGCAGGAATCGGTTTGGGACTGCCCCCGGCCTCCCCGCGTTGAGCCGTGCGTGCGCTTGGTGACCGTGCGGTTCGCAGGCCGGGAGATCGCCCGCTCCTCCAGGGCGCTCAGGGTTCTGGAAACCGCGGGAGCACCGACTATTTACATTCCGGCGGGCGATGTGGATTTAGAGATCTTGAAGGCGTCCGCGGACCCTGGTAGCTGGTGCGAATGGAAGGGCGGAGCTTCCTACTTCGACCTGATAGGCGGGGCGGCCGTGAGCCGTCAGGCGGCGTGGACCTACCGGGATCCGACCCCGCCTTATAAGGCCCTTACCGGCCACTACTCCTTCTATCCCGCACGCACCGAAGGCTGCTTTCTCGACGACGAAGTGGTTGAGCCTCAGCCGGGCGGCTTTTACGGGGGCTGGGTCACGTCAGACGTCGTTGGTCCGATCAAAGGTGGGCCGGGAACCTTGCACTGGTAATTACCGGACCATGAAGGCGGCCTCCGACCCGGGGTCCTCCCACCGGAGCTCGACATGGTCGACATACGCCAGCGAAGGCCCGCTTGTCACCCACGAAGCAAGGGCCCGAACCGCACCCTCCTCACCCTCGAAAATCGCCTCCACCCGACCATCCTCAAGATTGCGAACCCAGCCGCAAACTCCGTGCTCGCGGGCAGTCCGCTCAGTTTCCCGGCGAAAGAAGACTCCCTGGACCCTCCCGGATACCCAAACGTGGGCCCTTACTTTGTTCTTGGACATCGGGGCGAAGCCTACCCGTCGATCTGGGGGTCCGGGGAGGTACCCTCCGGTCAGATGAATGTTCAGATCTGGGTTTCCGCGTGGGAACTGGAGTGCTGCCAGCCCGACGCGACGGTCGGCGAACCGTGGGTGGCGTCCGTCGTCGGGCTTAGGCCACCCGAACCCTGGTGGGCAAAACACGCTCCCGATCCGATCCCCCGGGAGACCCTCAACCTTGGCGTGACAGACCTGGAGGGCAGGGCAGCCTCCCGGACCCTGCACACCGAGTCAACCATCGTCGACGTCGGAGGCGGCCGGGTAGTTGTTCCGGGATGGACCGGCGAGGGCCCGGTCAAGGTCCATGGCCGCCTTTGGCTGGACGCACACGAATATCCGGAATACCGGGGCGTCGACGGCCTGGTATGGAGCGGGATCGTGCAAAGGATCCGCGGCATTCGGCTCGTCTTCCGCCCGGTGACGGTATACCTGGCCATTCCCATCCGGCAGGAAGAGCCGGTTGAGATGTCATCCACGAGCGGTCGCGACGACCCGGTCGCATCCGACCGGGGCTTCACCGAGTTCCTGATCGACCTAAAAACCGGACCGACCGGATAAAAAAAGAGACCGGCCCAGTGGGCCGGCCTCTTTAGTTCGAAACTTGTGGTTGTGGTTTATGCGGGGCGAACGTTGCTCGCCTGCAGACCCTTCTGACCCTGGGTTACGTCGAACTCGACGATCTGACCCTCGGTTAGCGACTTGAAACCGGTTCCGTTGATTCCGCTGTGGTGCACGAAAACGTCCTCTCCGCCCTCTTGTGAGATGAAGCCGAAGCCCTTCTCATCGCTGAACCACTTAACGGTTCCACGCTGACCCATCTGTAACCCTCCCTTCAGCCGCACATTGCGGCTACTTCAAATGCCACTACATTGCGGCACTGTGCTGCAGTTCGGGCCCAGAAAAACAACTAGCCGCGGCCTGTTCTAGCTCCACGGCGTTTTGAAAGTACCGAAAACCGAAACCTACAACCGTTCCTTAGTGTAGCAGCCATGATCTCGATTCCGGCATTCTCATCGCCCGGCTTCAATATTTCTCCCCAGACTCAGGCGTTCCCTGTCCCGCTTCGATGATTCCCTGCCTGTCTCTTCTCAAACCCGGAACGATCCGGGCGGTAAATATTTACGGTTTATTGGGAATGCGGGAGGCCATATCGCCGTTTGACAATGTGAAGGATTTGTAAAGAAGACCTTCGGGTCTTGTCAAATTGTCAAATGGAAACTATTCTTTAAAGGCTAATCCAATGGGAGTTGACAAAGTTCGGTTGCCGATCACCCCGTTGGGTAATAAGGAGTTGGACCGAATATGAGGGCAGAGGGAAGGAACGCTGTGAGACGAGAGCAGTACAGGGATTATGAACCCACCCGCGTCGAAGTCCGGGAGGAAGCCCCCCACGAGGATCTGGTACGTCAGTACCTGCGTGAGATCGGACAGTACCCGCTACTTACCGACGTGAACGAGGTAGAGCTCGCCAAGGCCTACGAGGCCGGGCAAGAAGCCGCAGCGACACTCGAGGCCAAGCCCCGTTTGGGCCCCAAGCGCAAGGATGAACTCGGCAAGGTAGTGCAGGCCGGGTTGGCCGCCAAGAGGCGATTCATCCAGTCCAACCTCAGGCTTGTCGTCTCAATCGCGAAGCGCTACTCAGCCGCGGGACTCCCGCTCCTGGACCTTATTCAAGAGGGCAACCTCGGACTGATGCGTGCCGTAGAAAAATTCGACTACCGCAGAGGCTTCAAATTCTCAACTTACGCAACCTGGTGGATCCGTCAGGCAATCACGCGAGCAATCGCCGACAAAGCCCGGACCATCCGGATCCCCGTTCACATGGTTGAGACCCTTTACCGGGTCCGAAAGGTGCAATCCGAACTTCTGGAGCAGATGGGCCGCGAAGCGACGATCGATGAGATCGCAGCCTCGGCCGAGATGACGCCGGAAAAAGTCCGCGAGGCCTTCCGGGTTCTTCCCGAGCCGGTTTCGATCCACGAACCGGTAGGTGACGAAGACGCTGAGCTGGGCGACTTCATTCAGGATGAGGACGCCGAGGGCCCGTTCGAAGCTGCCGCGCTGGCACTGCGCCAGGAGGACCTGTGGTCGATGTTGGGCACGCTGTCGGACCGTGAGAAGAAGGTTCTCGCCCTCCGCTTCGGTCTGGTGACCGGCGAACCGAGAACCCTGGAGGAGGTTGGCAGAGAATTCACCCTTACCAGGGAGCGGATTCGCCAGATCGAGGCCAAAGCTCTGTCCAAACTCCGGCACCCGTCGAGCCCGGGCAAACTGCGAGACATGGTCACTCTGTAATGTAGATGGGGTGATGACCCCAGAACAATCCTCAACAAGGCCGGGGGATGGATCCCCCGGCCTTGTTCTTGCCCACTATCAGGAGATCGGCCTCAAAGGGCGCAACCGCTCCTTCTTCGAGCGCACCCTGGCCTCCAACATCGCGCTTCAACTCGAAGCTCTCCCGGGCGCCACGGCCAAACCTATTCCCGGCCGGCTCCTTGTCCGCCTGCCCGATGACTCGCACACCGACGAGGTCATCCGCCATATGTCGACCGCCTTCGGGCTCTCCAGCTTTTCGCCGGCAATCGAGTTGCACAGTCCCACGATGGAATCGATCATCCGGACGGCTCTTACCCTGGCCGACAAGACCGCCTTCGACAGTTTTAAGGTCCGGGCCCGGCGCGGTAACTCCTCTTTCGAAACAAAGTCCATCGACATCAACATCGCCGTCGGCTCCGCGATCCAGGAACACACTGGGGCCCGAGTCGACCTCGGGAGCCCCGACTGGACCTGCTACATCGAGCTAACCGGGAACCGCGCCTACTTCTATACCCGGAAGATTCCCGGGCCGGGCGGATTGCCGGTAGGGACATCGGGCAGGGTTCTGACACTACTTTCTGGCGGCATCGACTCCCCTGTGGCTGCCTGGCGGATGGCGCGGCGGGGATCCAGCGTGGACTTCGTACACTTCCACGGCCAGCCGTTCGCCGACCCCTCAAGCGCTCGTCAAGCAACCCAGTTGGCCAAGCACCTCGCACCTTGGACACTGAGGTCGCGACTGTGGATGATTCAGTTCGGCGATATCCAGTCCGAAATCGTCACCTCCGCCCCGCAGGAACTGCGGATAGTCCTTTACCGGCGAATGATGATGCGGATCTCCGAAGCCCTTGCGCTCCGGGAGGGTGCCCAGGCCCTGGTGACCGGCGAGTGTTTGGGGCAGGTGGCTTCACAGACGCTACCCAACCTGACTTCGATCGGAGAGGTTGTCGAAACCCTTCCCGTGCTCCGACCCCTGATCGGGTTCGACAAACTGGAAATCGAAGCCACCGGGAAGTCGATCGGCACCTACGAGATTTCGATCCAGCCCCACCAGGACTGCTGCGTGTTGTTCATCCCCCGGCAGGTGAGCACAGCGGTGCGGGCGGTGGACATAGCCCAGGCTGAGACGGCCCTGGATATCCCGGCGCTGGTTGACAAGGCGCTGGCCAACGCCGAGCGGGTCGACGTAGGTCTGAGATCCATCATCGATTGAGGGGCACCAGCCCGGCTAGGGACAGGCTCGTCACACCGCAGTTCCTGATCGTCAGCTTCGCGTGCCTCGCCTACTTCATCTCGATCGGCATGATCATCCCGGTCCTGCCGCTGTTCGTGACCGGACCCATGGGCGGCAGCGAGCTGGAGGTTGGCCTGGTAGCAGGCGCCTTCAGTGTTTCGGCGATCCTCCTGCGTCCCGTTGCCGGAAGACTCGGCGACACCCGAGGCCGCAAGATACTTGTGGTGGGCGGTGGAGCCATCGCCGCGATATCGATTTTCGGGTACACCCTCGCGGAGAGCCTTCCTGCGATCGGGCTACTTCGGCTGCTGAACGGCGTCGGCGAGGCATTCTTCTTCACGGGCGCGGCCACCACGATCGCCGACATCGCCCCGGAAGCCCGCCGGGGCGAGGCGGTAAGCTTCTTTTCGTTGGCGGTGTTTTTGGGCATCGGGCTCGGGCCACTGCTCGGGGAGACCCTGCTGGGGGCCGCGGGCTTTTCCGCAGTTTGGGTCGCCGCCGGCCTTCTGGCACTGGTCGCCGTAGCCGTGGCTTTCGGGATGCCCGACACCAGGGCAGAGCACCCGCCACAGGCCACAGGCTTCACCTTCCTGCATCGAAAGGCGGTGCTGCCGGGTTCGGTGCTGGCGCTGATCGTATGGGGGTTCGCCGGGTTTTCGTCGTTTGTGCCCCTATTGGCTCTGGACATAGGGATGCCCGGCTCCCGGTTCGTCTTCTTGACCTACGCGCTGGTTATCGTTGCCGTCCGGAGCGTGGGAGCCCGCATCCCGGACAAGCTCGGAGCCCGGCGAACTGCAAGTGTTTCGGCGGTCCTGTCGGCCATCGGTCTGCTGCTCATCGCCTTCACCGGAAACCAACTCGGGCTATTTTTGAGCGCCGCTATTTTCGGGTTGGGTCAGTCGCTTTGTTTCCCGGCCCTATTGACTCTGGCCCTTGCCGGAGCCGCACCCTCCGAGCGCAGTTCGGTTATCGGCAGCTTTACTGCGTTCGTCGACGTGGCATTCGGCGCCGGCCCCCTGACGCTGGGGGTGGTGGCGGAGTTCGCCGGGCTCAGGAGCGTTTTTTGGGTTTCGGCCGTGATGGCCGTGGTGGGCTTGGCGCTGCTTGCCACCAGGTTCCGTGAAGTCGCAAACCCCACCCGGGAACCTATTTGAGTAGCCGGGACAGGCGTCGGTCCTTCAGCAGCTTGCCCGCGGTCTGACACTGCGGGCAGTAGCACATGTCGTGATCCTCGAAATGGACCGCCCTAATCGGCGCACCGCAGCGGGGACACGGCTCGGCTATGTGGTGGTGAACCGTCAGGGGTAGAGGAAATTTGTCTGGGATGGGGATCTGCAAGACCCTTGAGTAGTGGTCGATCGTGTCACCAAGGATGTTCACGGTGGCGTCGCGCAGGCCGGCGGCCTCTTCTTCCGATAGGTCGTCTCCCCTCTTGAAAGGCGACAGCTTGGCGCGGTGCAGGATCTCATCCGCCCAGGAACGGCCGATCCCTGCGATTACCCGCTGATCCCGGATCAGGTTATTAAGAGGACGGGGGTGCCTCAACAGCGGGCCGAAATCGGGCGGGTCGGGCCACGCTTCGGGTCCCAGGTTCACCAGCGCGGGGTCGGCCGCCAGTCCATCGGCGGTGAGCAGCTTCGCCCAACACGATTGGCGGGTACCGAACTCCCTCAAACGAATCTCACGTCCGTCCGAGAGCCGGATCAGCAGCCGGGAGGTCTTATCCCTCATCGATCCACGTTTACCAAACAACTGCAAACGCCCGGCGGACATAAGGTGCATAAGAAGCGAGAGTTCGCCCTCAAAGTCGACGATGAGGTGTTTGCCACGCCGCCGGACGTTGGCCACTTGCCGACCGGACAGAGCAGACAGCGCGGGGTCGAAGCTCTTTAACGTGCTGATGCCGAGGGCATGGGCCGACTCAACCTCGGTTCCGGCCACTGCAGCCGCTAAGAGGCGGGCCGTGATCTCAACCTCGGGTAATTCCGGCATCCTCCTACGATATTCCTGATCCCGGCGGGATGAGGCGGCCGAATGTGTTGGAATCCAACTAGCGCGATCTTTTGATCATGCATGGACTGCCTGGACTGGTCAGTTCAGGATGGCAAACCGAAGTGAGGTGCCTTAAGCCGTGAGCCCCGACCGGTTCTGGATTGTTCTGGTAGACGTTCATCCCGACACGCCCACCAACCGCGACTGGCTGGAGATGTTCGGTGACAGCGCCGGCGGCGGCTTCGTCCACGTCATGGGGATGGCGCCCAACCCCGAGGCATTCCAGCGGGACATACGGCGCGAGTTCGCCAACAGCCGCTGGAAGGCGGCCAAATTCGACGACTTGGAGCTGCTCTCCGACCTGAAGGCGAAAGAACCCTTGAGCGACGCCTTCGAGGAGATGGAAAAAACGCTTCTCAGGACCGGCGAGATGCAGTTCGGACGCTTCTACCTTTATCCGCCGGAGGATGTCTCCTCCCCCCGGTGGCTGGCCCAGGAGGCGGAAGACCGCCGACTGACGCTAACCCAGAGCACGGTGTTGAACAATTTGGCGAGGATGTTGAATCAACTGTCGCTGCCCCAGCTCGATGAGGGGATCGGCCTGACCGGGCAGGGCTCGGATGTCCTGGAAATCCACCTACCCCACCGGGATCCTTCCGAACTCGACGTCACCATCCTCGTCCGCCAGGATGAGGAGATAACGATTGACTATGAGTTCGGACACGTCCACTTCAACGCTGCCGCCGGCGACGACTGGACCAGCCAGGCGCTGGAATTCATGTACGGGGCGCTTCAGGCCGGCGTAAAGGTGCAGATGTGGGCCTCGGGCGACCAACTGGAACACAGCCGGGCGTTGATCCTGCTGGACAACGGCGACTGGCACGGCTTTGCGATGTGGTCGGCGACGCCGGGATCGGCGCCCGATCGGGAGCCGACCCTGGTCAAGGTGCTGTCCTTCTTGGGGTCCGAGGGCTAGGAGACGGAGAAGATCCGATAGAAGGTGAGGTTCAGGGTTTCCCGGATCAGTCCGTCCCGTTTTGTGCGATCACTCTCGGGGATCTTTGATGCCGATACCGCGGTTTCAAAACCGAGGTCCTCCGCCATTACCCGGGCTCGATTCAGATGCAGCGGATCGCTGACGATGACGATCTTGTGGATCTGGCGTTCGTGCGCCAGCCCGGTGAACTGCTGGAGGCTGTCGAGAGTGTCCTTACCCGCCTTGACCCCGGTTACGCGGTTGGCGGGCAGTTCACGCTCCAGATAGGCAGTACCGGCCTGCCCCTCCGTAAACCGGTCGCCTTCCTGTTTGCCACCCAACACCACGATCAACGGCGCCACCTTGGCGTCATAGAGCTGCCGGGCGTGGTCGAGGCGGGCCTTGAATACCGGCGAGGGCTCACCGTCATACTGGGCTGCCCCCAGGACCACAATTGCATCGGAAGCGGGGCGCTGATCCTGTTGAGCCGTTTGCCATATTCCGGCCGCGGTCCACGCCAGGTAAATGACGGGCGCCAAAATCAGAACAACCACCAACTTCAAAAGGATCCTCATCCTTTCGAGCTTACCCCCAGGGCAATAACATCCAGGCCCTATCCGGTCCCCGGCGAGGAGCCGGCGACCGCCGTGCCCCTACTCGGGCGGAGTTCCGGCGGATCGGTCGGCGAGCCCTCAGTGCCCGTCTCGGACCAGTTCGAAACCCACTTCGCCGCCGGCCGGATCGGCAATAGTCAGCCGAACCGAAACCTGGTCCCCCAGCTTCATCCCGTTCCCACCGGCCTTCGCCATTACCGCCGGGGAGCCGACCTGAATAAGTGCCCCTTTGGAGCCGGTTTGAACAACTACCCCCTCGAAGAGCTCGCCGACCCGGCCGACGAGCACCTTTGCTTCGACGAAGTCCACCATCCGGCTCCCCAACTCCCGGGACCGCCTGTCTGCCGCCTTCATAATCTCCGGAGCCGACGACAATGCCCCCCGAAGCCAGGCCGGGGCCCCCGTACCGCCGAGAAGGAGCAGTTCGTTGCACAAGCGGTCGGCCATCCGCCTCAGAGGAGCCGTCACATGGGCGTAGGGGGCCGCCACCGCGTAGTGCGAAGGCTGTTCCGGTCGCTCACCCTCAAAGAAGGTGTAGCCGGCCCCCCGGAACAGCACCCGTGCCGCCGAGGCCATTGCAGCCTCCTTCGGCTGCGACGGGTCGAGGCCCCGCACAAAATCTTGATAAGGCACCTCCTCGGGCCACGACAGGCCCAGAGCCGCCGCGCTCGACCGGAGTCCCCGCACCGTCTCCTCCGAGGGTTCGGGCAGGGTTCTCAGCAGGCCGGAACCGCGATCGAGCATCAGGGATCCGGCAGCAATTCCGGTCATCAACGAGATCTGGGCGTTCCACCTCTCCACCGGCTGTTCGGTGCGGTACGCAAGCTGATACCCACCCTGCCGACCGGTGCTCTCGATCTGTTGATCCGGGATCCGAAGGTCCACTCCACCCCGCTCCCGCTCAACCACCTGGCGGGTGCTGCCGACCCCCCTGAGTACTTGGAGAACCTCGGGAACCTCGGGGGCGTCGATCTGCGCCTGGGCTTCGGCGTAGCTGAGCCGGCGGCGGTTGCGGATGATGCTGCGCTCCACCTTCGCTGCAGTTACCCGGCCCTCTCCATCGATGTCGAAGGTCCATACGACGGCCGGGCGGTCGCAGCCGGGCAGAAGACTCGCAGCCCCTTCGCTCAGGATCGTCGGGTACAGGGGCGCACGGCCATCCGGACTATAAAGAGTGGACCCTCGCTCGAACGACTCCGCTTCAAGCGCTCCGCCCGGCTCAACAAAAAACCCCACGTCCGCAATGGCGTAATAGACGCGGTAACCACTGCCTTGCTTCGATCCGGCGAAGGCTTGGTCGAGGTCCATGCTGTCCGGCGGGTCAATGGAGACGAACTCAAGATCACGCCGGTCCGACCTTTCGGGTCCGGCGACCGGTGTTTTGCCGGCGACCTCCTCAGCCTCGCGCTCAACCGCCACGGGGAAGCCGCTCGGGACGCCGAGTCCGCTCCGGATCCGCTCGAAGCCCTGCGTCAGTGTCGGGTCCGAGCCAGCCCGAAGCTTTACGGCTTTCACAGTCGCCATCTTCCTCTATCCGACCGCAAAACGAAAAACGCCCCGGATGCCTTGCAAGGCATCCGGGGCGCTCGTCCGAGTGGTTCGGGCGCTAGACCTTCTGGATGGAGATGGTGCGGCGACCGTAATTCCTGGCCGCCCCACAGTTTCCGGGGTAGGCGATGTCGAACCCACTGCTGTGGCCGATCCGATCCTCAATCACCATGGTCTGTCCGGCACGGGGGCCGTCGAGCACGCGATAGCGAGAACCGAGGGGGACCCCGTTCATGGCTGCGGCACCCCAGTAGGTGTTCCTGCCCGAGGCCATCCGGCCGGTCAGGCAGTACGCAGTGCTGTTCACCCGGCGCACGGGCCCCGTTGCTGCGGGCTGCGGGGCGGGGGCGGGCGGAGGGGTCTCAGCTTTAACGGGGGCCGGTGCCGGCGCCGGAGCCTTAGCTTCGGGCGCAACCATAGCCGCCTTGATCCTCTCCACCTGCGGCGAAGAAATAGAGCCCTGGGTTACCTGCCTTTGTAGGGCGGGGAGAGGCGGGGACTTGGCCTCAGGTACCGTCGGCGGTGCCTGTGCGGGCGGCGCCGGCACTTGTACCGTCTCGGAGATTGCCGGGGTTCGGTTGCCGGGAAGGCTCTCCGCGAAGATCCGGTCTACCTCATCACTGGGGTTTACCGGCGCGGCCGCATGTACTGCTGACACCAATCCGACGGGTCCGACAATTCCAACAAAACAAGCAGTTAAAACACGTCTCAAAATGAACCTCCAAGTAGAAGAAACTGCTAACTGGCTCCTTTCTCACGATTTTTGGATGCAGCAGAACAAGCCCTCCGAAGACAAGCTTCGAAGAAGCACACGACTGGGATTGCCCTGGGACCGCCTTGTTCTGGCGGATGCCGGCTGGCCTTCCGGCTGGTTCGGGCGAAACCTCGACCCCCACCCGAGTTCGGACACTCGATTTTCCGTCGGCCAAAATAAGTGACGGAGGCTGGCCTGTTCTACATGGTCAACCGGGTGGGTCTTAGCCAGACTACCCCGTATTCGGAGTTGTCATGCATCCAAGTAAACGACGATGGTTTTCAAAGGGATACGGGGAGAGCCGTTTAAGTCTCCCCGCTGTTATTTAGGCAGGTGTCTCAGACTCCGCCGGTACGGCACCGGAAAGACCGCCCTGGCCCAGCCGTTCGTCCAGCAGGAACAGCCCGTGCGGGGAGTCGACCATTCGCCTCAGCCAGTCGATGATGTCGCTCATAGTCTTCTCTTCTTCTACTTGTTCGGTAACGAACCAGTTGAGGAATGCCTGGCTGGCGAAGTCCTTCTCCTCCTCGGCGATGGCGTAGATATTGGCAATCGACTGGCTCACCGCCTGCTCGTTGCCGAGGGCCTTCTCAAACACCGCCAGAGCCGACGGGTAATCCGATGAGGGCTTGGCTATCTCAGAAAGAAGGACCCGCCCGCCCCGGTCCTGAATAAAGGTCCGGAACTTCATGGCGTGCATCCACTCTTCCTGAGACTGATTGAACATCCACTGCGAAAACCCGGGCAGGCTCACGGAGTCAAAGTAGTCAGACATTCCGAGGTAGGTGTAAAAGGCCTGGATCTCAAGGTTGAGCTGCTGGTTCATCGCATCTTGGGAACGTTCTGAAAATGGCACGGGGCCCTCCTTGTGGGTACGGCTCCACTCTAAAGGCAAAGGTGAATTCCGGCCCCGGAGGTGGTTGCGGGCGTTCCCGGGCCCAAGATCGGGCCTCCAAACCGCCTAGTGCTGAACCGCGGAACTTTTGGACAGAGCCGGGGTTTCCCCGGGCTTTACGTCGCCGATCTGGGTTCTAATGCCGGAAGCAATTATCCGGTTGCGCTCAAGACGAGCACCGATACGGCAGGTCGATGAGTTGTAGCAGGCCAACATGAGCAGGGCGCCGGCAGACAGGTAGAACGCCAGCCAAAGCACAGGTGCGACCATCTCGAAAAACCCCCTCAACTCGCATGTTAGGCACTACTAACTTATTTGCTGTTACCACCGTACACCTTGTGCTTAGGAACGCAATACCCCAAACCTTTAGTTTTCGGGCAACCCGTCGGGGTTTCGCAGAGCAACCGGACCCAGTCCCAGGTCCGCAAGCTGCTCCTCTGCCTGAAGACGGTCGCCCACAACCACCACCTTTACCTCATCCGGGTTCAGGTACCTTGCGGCGACGGCACTCGTATCGGCGACGGTAACTGCGGCCAGCCGCTCTTCCAGCCGGCGGAAGTAGTCCTGCGGCAGGTTCAAGGCATAAAGGTGGGCGATGCTTGAGGCGGCGGAGGCGTTGGTCCGGTACAACGCCGGGAGCGAACGGAGTACCGACTCCCGAGCCTCCGAAAGCTCTGCGTCGGTTATCCCACCCTGTTTGAGTTCGGCCAACTCCTCCAAAACCACACGGGCGGAGGCGCCGGCCTGCTGCCTGTCAACCGACATCGAGACGTACAACAGCCCGGGCAGAGTTCCCTGCGTCATGCTTGAGTTCACCCCGTAGGTGACGCCGAGTCGTTCCCTGAGGGTCTGGTTGAGGCGGCTGGAGAACAGATCCCCCAGAACCTGGTTGACCAGCTGAAGTTTGCTCCAATCGGGGTCGTCTCGCGCCAGGCCGGGTTGCGACAGCACCATGGTTGTTTGGGGGGCTCCGGGCCGGTCCACCAACAGAACCCGATCTTCCCCCGGCGCCGGTGGATCGATCTCAGCCCCGGCCGGGTGATCACCCTCCCAGGAACCGAACGCTTCCGTCGCGGCCGAGCGCGCTTCGCTCACCGAAAGGTCTCCGGTGACAATCAGGGCCGAGTTGGACGGCGTGAACGACTCCCGGTGAAAGGTCACCAGGTCCTCTCGGGTAACTGCCTTAAGGGCCTGCTCGGTCCCCAGTTCCACGTGCCCGTAAGGGTGGTTTGCGCCGTAGTGCTCCCGCCACATGATCTTGAAGGCGGTCGTCAGGGGCTGAGCACGTTGCTGCTGGAGTGCCGCCAGGCGCTCCCGGCGGACCCGGTCGATCTCCGCCTGCGGGAACGTCGGCTTGAGAACCACGCCTTTCAGGTACTCCATCGTTTTTGCAAAGTTCGGCTTCAGGGCCTGGGCAATAACCCAACTCGCCTCGCGCGACGACCCCGTCTCCAGGGTTGAGCCGAGAGCGGTAACCCCGTTGGCAATTTCGAGCGCCGATAATTCACCCGCTCCCTCGTTGAGCATCTCTGCAGTGAACGACGCCAGGCCGGGCAAATCCCGCGGGTCGCGAATCGAACCGGAATGGGCGGTGAGTTGCACTGTGACCAGGGGAAGCCCGGACTCGCGGACCACAAAAACGGTCAGGCCGTTGTCCAGTTCGAAGGACTCCGGCACCGGGAGGACAACCGGGGGCGCCTCAGTAGCGGAAGGCACCTGGTTGCGCCATGGTTCGGCCGGCGCCGGGTGGACAGGTTCATCCCCGGGGGTCAGCGGCGGCGCCGGGGGATCCAGAACCGGCGTTCTCTCGCCCGGAACGGCGCTGACCATCACCCGGCGATCCGGCGAAAGGTTGTCGGCTACAAAACGGCGGACATCGCCGGCGGACGCCTCCTGGAATCGGTCAAGGTCCCTCTGGAGGTAGTCCGGGCTGCCGAGGAAGTGGTTGTAGGAGTTGAGCCGGTCCGCAACGGAGTCGGTCGGCTCCAGGCTCTTGACGGTGACGGCCAACTGGGAGACCTTGGCGGCGGCGAGCTCGGATTCACCGGGTCCCTCTTCGGCCATGCGGGCGACGACCGCCCCCACGGCGGCTTCCAACTCCTCGGCCGTGTGCCCGGGCTTGGCCGTCGCGGTGATCAGGAACACCGAGCCGTGGGCGAGGCTGCGCTGTGCTGCGGTCACCGACTGAGCAATCTGCAGGTCGTAGACCAGGTCGCGGTAAAGCCGGCTTGCCTTTCCGCCCCCGAGCATCCGGGCGGCCAGCGCGCCGTGCGCGTCCTGTTCGAAGTTGTTGTCGACCACCCAGGCGAGGTATACCCGGGGGAGTTCCACCGGGCCGGTCACCACCACCCGTTTGGGTTCGTCGATCCGGGGGACCTCAACCCGGACTTCCGGAACCTCAGGCCCCCTCGGGATGGTTCCGAAGTACTTGTCGATCATCTCCCGGGTCCGGGCGATATCGATATTGCCCACCACCGCCAGGGTGGCGTTGTTGGGACCGTAGTAGCGGCGGAAAAAATCCTTTACCTCGTCGAGCCCGGCCGCCTGTATGTCCGAGTGGGAGCCGTAGATGAAGTGGTGGTAGGGGTGGGAGGGCGGGAACAATTGGCGGTAGACCTCCTCGAACGCCGGACCATAAGGAGTGTTGTCCACGTTTTGCCTGCGCTCGTTGCGTACCACATCCTGCTGATTGCGAAGCGTTTTGAGATCCAGGGCGTCCAGCAGGAATCCCATCCGGTCGCTCTCCGCCCACAGAGCCAGTTCGAGCTGGTCGGACGGTACGTCCTCCAAGAAGGTGGTCCGGTCCAGGTCCGTGCTCCCGTTCACGCCCGTCGCGCCCACCGCCTGCAGCGTGGAGTAGAAGTCGCCCGGCCGGTGGCCCGAGCCCTGAAGCATCATGTGTTCGAATAGGTGGGCGAAGCCGCGGCGACCCTCTACCTCGTTGGCCGGTCCCACCGAATACCACAGGTTGACCGACGCCACGGGAACCCGGTCGTCCTTGCGGAGAGTTACCTCGAGACCGTTGTCCAGGGTGTAGTGCTCGAAATCCAGGACCGGACGGATCTGGGCGGTTGGGCCGTTGGGCTTAGAACAGGCGGCGGCAAGGACGGCGACGGCGAGCAACAGGACCCACCGCCGAACCGGAAACCTCTGCATTGCGCCAAGATACCTCGGGACCCCCCACGGAGCTCCGACCGATCTGCCTATACTGTTAGAACACCTCGTCGGAACCGGGAAAGGGGGAAACGCCGCATGAAGCCTGCCGTCTCCCTCCTGCGCTGCTAGCCGCATCCCCAAACTACCGCCGCTCCCGCGGCCAAATTCGATGAGGTAAATCCGAGATGATCGACGAAACATTTTCTTTGCCTGCCCTGGGCTGGAACGACTACTGGACCGCCGTCATGGCTGAGGTCGAAACCCCCGACGCAGAACCCGCACGGGTGATCCGGCGGGACCGGGGCTGGATTCGGGTAGCCACCGCCACCGAGGTCCGATCCATTGAGATCGCCGGCCAGACCGGCGAACTGGTGACCGGGGACTGGGTTGCCGTAGCAGGCGACCGACTACTCGCCACCCTGCCCCGTAGGGGCGTACTACGCCGGAGCGGGCGCGGCGGCGTCGAACAACTGCTCGCCGCCAACGTGGACATCGTCCTTCTGGTTTGCGGGCTCGACCGTCCGGTTACCCCGGGCAGGGTCCACCGGGGGGCAGTACAAGCTTGGGACGCCGGCGCCCAGCCTCTGGTCGTTTTGAACAAAGCCGACCTGTTTGACGACTCTCCCGCCGTGGCCCGGGCGATTGCGGACGAAACTCCGGGCCTGGAGGTCCTAACGGTGTCGTCGAAAACCGGCGCCGGCCTGGAACGGGTCCGGGAAGCGATAGGTGGAAAGACTGCGGTCCTGCTGGGCGAGTCCGGAGCCGGCAAATCCAGCCTGCTGAACGGCCTGGCCGGGCGGGAGTTATCCGAGGAAGGAGCGGTCCGGGAAAGCGACTCGAAGGGTCGGCACACCACAGTTAGGAGGGAACTGTTCCTACTGGCGGACGGAGGGGTTGTAATCGACACCCCGGGCATCCGGGCCTTCGGGTTGGCTGCGTCGACCGAGTCGGTCGAGGCGGCTTTCGAGGACATCGAGTCGCTGGCACAGAACTGCCGGTTTGCCGACTGCGGGCACGTCACCGAACCCGGCTGTGCCGTGAAGCGGGGCATCGAGGAGGGCGCCCTACGGCCGGAGCGCCTGGAAACCTACCTTGGGCTACGAAAAGAGCTCGAAAGCCAGATAATCCGGGCCAATCCACATGTTCGAAGGCGCCAAGAGCGAAAATTTGCTCGAGTGGTTCAGGAGGCGCAGAGGGTCAAGGGGAGAAATCCCGAAGACTAGGGTCTAGCTCCGAGCGGACTTCACTGTGGAAACCCGGGCCGCGAGTCCATTGAGGTTTCCGGCCGACCGGCAAACTGCCCTGCGAATCCTCTGGCTCTGAGTCATCTGCTCACTCCTTAGGTGGACTGTAGGTACCGATAAACCTACTCCGATGGGGGCCCCGGCACATGTGCCATTCGGCCCCCATTCGGGGGTGCCGTTAGTCGCCCGCGCCGGGCCTACCGAGCCCAATCCGAATAAGCGCCGGTGGCCAGGAAAACCACCAGAATGATTACCGCCACCATGCCCAAAGTGAGCCCGGCCAGCGCCATCTTTCGGCTGGGCCCCCCGTCCTTGGACCTGGCCACGCCCACGGCGCCCAAGGCAACGCTCGCCGGACCCAGGAGCCCGGAGGTGTAGACGCCCAGGAAAGGGACCACCAAGATCACCACCGCAAGGGTGGCGCATGCGAGCGAGACAATCGCAAAGAACCTCGGATTCATGGGCCATAAGCTTACTCCGCGCACCGGCCCCCGATCCAACCCGCCGGAACCGCCCGCGGACCTGTAACGAAGCCGGGGGGCAAAACACTAAACCTTCGGAATTCCGCCCCCGCGACCACTGGAGAACGGCCATGGAAGAGCCCGAGAACCGACCCGTCATACGCCCGGAGAAGGACGGCCCACTCGTCGTCAAGGGCCTGCCGAGCTTCGTGAACTCCCGGGGTGAACCCATAAAGACCCGGCCGACTCTGCGGCTTTGCCGGTGCGGCAACTCGAAGAACAAGCCGCTGTGCGACGGCACCCACGCCCGGGTCGGTTGGACAGACGAAAAGGCCGGCGACCGGGTTGAGGATCGGGTCGACGTCTACCCCGGCGACGGTCTGGCGATCCACGACAACCGGGGCACCTGTTCCCACGCCGGCTTTTGTACCAGCGGACTTCCGGCGGTGTGGAGATCCGGGACCGAGCCGTGGATCGACGCCTCCGGAGCCGCGCCCGAAGCGATTGTGGAGACCATCCGGATGTGCCCGTCGGGTGCATTGAGCTACGAGCAGGGCGGGAGGCTAGAAACCGAGTTCTCGGCCGGGACCGGCATCCGCATAACCCGCAACGGGCCCTACCGGGTAAGCGGGGGAATCGAACTGGAAGGCGTCGAGTTCGGGGCGGGCGCCAGTCGCGATCACTTCACCCTGTGTCGCTGCGGACACTCCAGGAACAAGCCGTTTTGCGACGGGTCCCACTGGTATGCCGGGTTCAAAGACGACGAGGCGCTGACCATCTCGAAGGCAAACCGGGAGTCGGCCGAGGGCCAGGAGCAGTGGATTCGCGTCGGGTCGACGGATGACTACGAAGTGGACCGGACCTACGCGGCCCAGGTCGGGGACCTCACCGTCGCCCTTATCAAGACCGGCGAGGCGTGGCACGCCTTCGAAGGCCGGTGCCCCCACCAGGGCGGACCGATGACCGAGGCAACCCTGTGCAACGGCGCCCTGCGCTGTCCCTGGCACGGTTACGACTTCTCGGTGGAAACAGGACGGGGCGTAGGCAACGAACTGTCCGTCGAGCGGCTCCAGATCCGCGAGTCTGAGGGAGCGGTAGAGGTTCTAGCCCCCAAACCGAAGCGGTCATCCTGGACGGTCGGCCACGTGATGGTGGAGACGATGGTCAACTGGGGCATCGACACCATATTCGGGATGGTGGGCCACTCGAACCTCGGGCTGGCCGAGGCCATCCGGGTGCAGGAGGAGCGCGGCACCATCCGCTATTTCGGAATCCGGCACGAGGGTGCCGCGGCGTTCGCCTGTTCCGGCTACGCCAAGGTAAGCGGCCGGCCCGCCGCATGCCTATCGATCGCAGGTCCGGGGGCCACCAACCTGCTCACCGGGCTATGGGACGCCAAAATGGACCGGGCTCCGGTGCTGGCGCTGACCGGACAGGTCAACACCCAGGTCATGGGGCCGGGCACCTTTCAAGAGATCGACCTGGCGTCGGCGTTCCGGGCCGTAGCCCGGTTCAGCCAGACCGTTTTACACGACAGTAAACATCCCGAACTGGCCTCTCTGGCGCTGAAAACGGCGATCGTCGAGCGGGACGTCTCCCACCTGATATTTCCCGATGAGGTTCAGGTGCTGGACGCCGGGGACCAGGGTCCGGGGTCCCCGGACGGACGGCTAAGCGACACCGCAATCTCTCCCTCCCAAACCGAACTCGACCTGGCCGTTGCTCGGATACTAAGGGCGCGCCGGCCGGTAATCATCGTGGGATACGGAGCACGGGACGCGATGGATGAGGTCCGCGGCCTGGCCGAGACGCTCCAGGCGCCGGTGATCACCACCTTTAAGGCAAAGGGGCAGATCGCCGACGACCATCCGCTCGGGGCCGGGGTTCTAGGCCGCAGCGGAACCCCCGTCGCCAGTTGGTTCATGAACGAGTCCGACCTTCTGATCGTATTCGGGGCCTCCTTCTCGGACCACACCGGGATCACGACCGGCAAACCGATAATCCAGGTGGATTTCGACCGCATGGCGCTTGGAAAGTTTCACTCGGTCGACCAGGCCCTGTGGGCCGACATCGGTATCACCGCCGCACTCATGAAGGACCGGCTCGGACAGAAGCGGGCCGGCGATCAGGTACAGGAGCTTTCACAGCGCTGGGAACTCTGGCGGCAGGACAAGGCGGGGCGGGAGAAGGTCGACAACGGCCGGGGCATCAACTCGGCCAGCATCTTCCGCGCCCTCTCTCAGGCTGCGCCTCCCGATTCGATCATCTGCGTAGACGTAGGCAATAACACCTACTCGTTCGGCCGGTACTTCGAGTGCCGCGGACACCAGTCGGTCATCATGTCCGGCTACCTGGGGTCCATCGGATTCGCTTTCCCGGCGGCGATGGGAGCTTGGGCAGCGGCGGGCCGCCGGATCATCTCGGTAAGCGGCGACGGTGGATTCGGGCAGTACATGAACGAGTTCACCACTGCAGTGAAGTACCGGATGGACATAACCCACGTCCTGCTCAACAACTCCGAACTCGCAAAGATCTCAAAGGAGCAGAGGGACGGCGAGTGGAAGGTCTGGCAAACGAGCCTCCACAATCCGAACTTCGCGGACTACGCAAAACTGTGTGGTGGCCGGGGAATCCGGATCGACGATCCAACCCAATTGGGAGGCGCCCTGGCCGATGCAATGACGGGCAGCGGCCCGGCGCTGGTCGAGGTGATCGCGGACCCCATGCTGACTTAGGCGCTCTCCCGCACTCCGGCCGGGCGGAACAGACCTCGTAGCGCCCTGATTCGTATGTTCAGATTTCCGGTGTACCGTTGAAGTTCGGGTGCGGCCTTAAGCGTGGCCACCCAACTGTCTATGCAAAGAAGCCGGGGACATCACAGCCGTTCACGTGGGGCGGGCCGAAAGGTCCTGTTCGGTGCTGGGTTCCTGGTGCTGACGGGCTGCGCCGTAGTCATCGCCTGGTCCCTCGATGGAGGGCAGAACGGCAGGGTCGCCCGCAGCGTGGCGCTGGCGGGCAGACCCGTTGGCGGGATGAACCACGACGAACTCTCCGTCGTCGCCTCTCAGGTGGCGGCCGAGTACGCTAAGGCCCAGGTCAAGGTCAACGCGCCCCAGGGCGGATTCATCACGACTACCGAAGATCTCGGCCTCGCACTGCAGGTCGAGCCGACGGTTACCGATACGTTGAACCTTGAGAGCGCGGGTTCGGTTCCCGCCAGGATCTTTGGATGGCTGCAGTCCTTCTTTACAGCCCGCAACGCCCCGGTTCGAATAACCCTCGACGAGAAGTCCGTGTACCGGGTGGTCTCCGAGAAGGACCCGGGACCCCGCACGGCACCGACCGAACCGTCCATCCGGGATGCCGAAGGCGGCCTGGAGCCGGTTGAAGGCAAACCGGGAACCGGAATAGACGCCGCCCAGGTGATAACGAATCTTCCCGATGCCGCGGCCAAAGGCCTCCCTATCGAGGTCAAGGTTGACCGAGGCGAGGTGGCGCCCCGATTCAGCATGGAGGACGCCCGAACGCTGGCGACCCATGGTGAACGCCTGACGGCTACCGGACTGGACGTCAAGGCCGGCGAGCAAGCGTCCACCATCCCGGCCGCCACCCTGCGACAGTGGCTGGGGTCCCGGGCCACGGAGGACGGGCTCGTCCTCAAGGTCGATCACAAAGCAGCCACCGCCGGCGTTCGCAAACTGCTGGACGAGCCGAACCCAATCCCCAAAGACGCCGCTTACGACGTGGTGAACAACGCCGTCATCATCACTCCGGGAGTCCCCGGACTTGGCTGTTGCGCCGACACCGCCGGAGAAATCATCGAGGCGGCTCTCACGTCACCAGAGCCCGGGCCGGTGGAACTGCCCGTGGTGGATATCCCTCCCAAGGTGACCGCAGCTCAACTGTCGCTGTCGGGAATAAACGAGCAGGTGGGCACCTTCACCACCAACCACGCCGCCGGCCAGCCGCGGGTAACCAACATCCACCTGATCGCAGATTTGATCAGGGGCCAGGTGATCAAACCCGGCGAGACTTTCTCGATCAACAACTTCGTCGGGCGACGAACGGCGGAGAACGGTTTTGTGGTCGACCATGTGATCGAAGACGGGAAGTTCGCCGAGTCGGTAGGCGGCGGGATTTCCCAATTTGCGACGACCATTTTTAACGCCGCGTTCTTCGCAGGGCTGGAGTTTCCGGAATACCAGTCCCACAGCCTTTACATCTCACGTTATCCGTATGGGCGGGAGGCAACCCTGTCGTTTCCCAAGCCCGACCTTCAAATCCGCAACCCCAGCCCTTATCCGATTTTGATCTGGCCCACCTACACCCGTTCCAGCATCACCGTGAGCCTTTACTCCACAAAGTGGGCTGAGGCGGAGCAGACCGGCCAAACCGAGGTGCCGCGAGGTCCGTGCAAGTTGGTCCGCACCGAGCGGACAATCACGTTCGTAGCGGACCAGACGACCAAGGTGGACCGGGTGAACGCGCTCTACCGTCCCGCCGAGGGAGTGAACTGCGTCTGAGGCCGGGGTCCGCTAAGCGGACCGGGAGGCGTCCAAGCCTTTGAACCAATGCCGCCATCCCGCCGATGAGACGCTTGCGACTTCCAGCAGGCGACGGACGTGCTCGCCGCGAAGTTCGAACATCACGGCTTCCTCTGTCTTGCGGCTGTTGATCACCCTGGCGTTGCGGAGCACCCGGAGGGCCTCCGTCAGGCGGGTGGGAGACACGCCGGTCCCGCTGCTGAGATCGTCGAGGGAGATCTCGCCGGCGTCTCTCAACGCATAGAGAATTTCGGCTCGGACCTGATCGCTGAGCAGGCCGAACAATTCAGCGAGCCGATCACTTTGAACCCCGCGGGCGGGGTGCCCAAGAATCTCTGCGCCATCCGGTGTGCCGATCATCGCCACATCTTAGCCCTCGCGACTACGGGGCGCGGGCTGGAGGCACCCAGAATTCTTCGCGACCACCTTGAAATATTTCGGACAGTCAGTCGGCCTCGGTGTAGCCCTCGGGGCTCCAGCGCCGGATCAGCCGAGCGTCCCGGAGGATCGCATCGCAGCGGGCTACGATCCCCGGCGTGGCGCTGGCATTGAGCAGGCTGGTAAATCGGGAGACGTCAAAGGCCGGCGAACTCACCGTCGCCTCGTTGCCATCGGCAGTATCGGCGCCCCCACCCGTCCAGTGCAGGCTTAACGCCCCCAGGTCCACCCGCACCAGGTGAGGCTGGACGGTGGCTGCCTCCAGCCACGACCTGGTTTCGCGCCAGGTGAGGTCCCCCCGAATGTCGTTGCCGGAGGCCGGGATGATCAGGCCCAATGCGTTTCCCTTTACCCCTACGAAGTCGTGCAAGGTTTCCAGCCAGGCGGCCGCGTCCAAGGCTGTGGTCCAGCCCAAGAACACGCGGTCCCCGTGCACCTCCACCCGCACCTGCTCACCAGCGCCGACCCGGTAGCGCCGGGCCGCTCGTCCGGAGACCTCGTAGGCCTCGTATGCTGGGCTCGGTTTGGGGATGGGCGGATCCCACCTGGGCGCCGGGCGGGCGGTGGTCAGCACCTGACGATCCCGATCCGGTATGCGGGAAGCCTTGATCATGGAGCGGCCCCTCATGATCCTGAGCACCGGCCCGTAGGTGAACCGGGCGACGTTGGCAGAGACCCTTACCGGCAGAGCCGCATCCATGAAGGGCAGGAACTTGTCGGGAAAGCCCGGCATGGTGCATCCGATGCAGATGCCACCGACGTTCGGACAACCACCCCGGCCCCTAACCCAGCCCCGCTGGCCGACGTTGCACTTCACAACAGGACCCTTACACCCCAGCTTGACCATACATTTGCGCGATCCGTACTCGGTCGCAAACTCCCCCTGCTCGTAGAAGGCCGCACGGTTGCAGTTCTCGTGGACCGTCCGGTTAAACAGCCACTTCGGTCTAAGGGAGTCGTCCAATTCGATCGCCGGAGCTTTGCCGGACAACATCAGGGTCAGGTAGAGGATGGTTTCGGTGATGTTGTCCGGCTGCGCTGGACACCCGGGGATACAGACGATGGGGACGCCCTCCTTCGACTTCCACTCCCAACCCAGATAGTCGGGCAGGCCCATCGCGCCGGTGGGGTTACCTTTCATCGCCGGCACACCACCGTAGGTTGCGCAGGTACCCACGGCCACCACGGCCGCGGCCCTGGCCGCCAGCAGGCTGATCCACTCCGTGGTTGGTATGGGCTGGCCGGTTTCGGGGTCCGACCCCAGGCCCGCCCAGTACCCTTCACCGCTCAACTGTTCGTTGGGAATCGACCCCTCGACCACAAGGATGAAGGGGTCCAGCTTGCCTTCCGCGGCGTCGAACCACGCCGTCATGAACTCCTGACCGTTCTCGAAAGCCAACAGCGGGTGGTGCAGGAGCAGGCGGGGCATGCCGGGGACGATGCCCTGTACCAGGTCCTCGATGCTCGGGCTGGTCGCCGCGGTCATAGAAAAGGAGTCACCGTCGCAACTCAGCGCCGCCGTCATCCAGAGCGCGTGGATAGCCATGCGCTCGGTGCGTTGTTGGGCGGGTGCGAACTCTACAGGCAGTCCGGTACCCCCGGGCATCCATCAGGCGAAAAGCATGCCGCCTCGGCGCTGGGAGTACGGGACTCTTTCCGGCCTGAGTGCGCCCTGATCCAGCAAGCTGGCGGCCGCTCGGACACGGGCCTAGGGCTCGGTTGGCGGCGAGGCCGGGGAAGCCTCAGCCAGGTCGGGGTGTTCCAACGCCGTCAAGATCTCGCGGGCTTCACTCAGCGAGGCGGCAATGACATCTTTGGCAACCTCCAGCAGGTCAAAGACCCGGGGATCGGAAACTTTATAGAGAACCGAGGATCCTCTCTTGCGGGTTTGGACGATATTCGCCCGGCGAAGGGTCCCGAGGTGCTGCGAAAGGTGCGAGGGTTCCAGGCCTACGCCGGGAATCAGTTCGCTCACCGTGCGCTCCCCATCGCGGAGCAACTCCAACACCTGGATACGTGCGGGATGAGCCAGGGTGCGGAACAATTCGGCTCTGACCTGGTAGATGGGACGGGGAATCTTAGTGTCCTCCAAGAACCTCCACGCGCCGGCGCGATTGGCTGAGATTATACTCCCCGAATTTGACAGAGTCGAAAGCGAACTTTACGACCTTGTGACTTGACGACCTTCTAATATATTCCTAAGATGCACCATCCTCTCTGACCCTCACTGGAGCCGACTTCCAACGGGAACGAAGAGAAAAGCAGAGTCACACGCCATGGTGACCTGCGAACGAAGGGTCGCTTGCCTGTGCAAGCGGCCCTTCTTATTTCTGGGGTCTGATTGGACCCACAGCCATTGAAAACCCGGCGTCCCGGCCCGCCGATTTAACGCCCTTTCGACATCCTCCCGCTCCTCGATTACCCAGGAGGCGGGTTGGGCGCAACGGGCGACGCAATCAGGGCGACGCAATCAGGGCGACGAAATCAAAGGGCGGTGATGGCCGATGGATGTTGATATGAGTGGGTGGATGGCGCTGGACAGCGCCATGAAGGGCAACGAGCGCAAGACGGTAAGCCGGGCCACCCTCCGCAGGGTTGTGAAGTTCGCCGGGCCCCATCGCCGCAAATTGATCGTCTTCGTGATCCTCAGCACCCTCGGCGCGGTCATAACGGTTGCCACCCCGGTCCTGGCCGGTCGGGTGGTGGACGCCATCGTCAACGACGGAAGCGTCCGCACCGTGGTGACCCTGGCAATGATCATCGCCCTGCTTGCGGTGGTGGATGCGGTCAACGGGGTCGTGGAGCGCAAGCAGTCGGCCGAGATCGGCGAAGGGCTGATCCTGGACCTGCGGCAAACCGTGTTTAACCATGTCCAGCAGATGCCGCTGGCCTTCTTCACCCGGACCCGCACCGGAGCCCTGGTGAGCCGGCTGAACAGTGACGTCATCGGAGCCCAGCAGGCCTTCACCTGGACCCTGTCATCGGTGGTGAGCAACGCGATCGCTCTGGCGCTGACCCTGGGCGTGATGCTGAACTACTCCTGGCAAATCACCGCTCTGGCCCTGGCCATGCTGCCCCTATTCGTGATCCCCGCCCGCCGGTTCGGCCGCAAGATCGCGGGACTGGAACGGGAGGCGGCCAACCACAACTCTGCGATGACCACCCAGATGACCGAACGTTTTTCCGCTCCCGGGGCCACCCTCGTGAAACTGTTCGGCCGGCCGGCCGTTGAAGCAGCCGAGTTCGGCGAGAGGGCCAGCCGGGTGCGGGACATCGGCGTCAAAACCGCTATGGCCCAGTGGATCTTCCTCTCCGCGCTCGGCCTGGCATCGGCGCTTGCATTAGCCCTGGTCTATGGCTTGGGCGGGTACTTTGCGCTGCAGGGCGGCCTGGAAGCCGGAACCGTGGTAACGATGGCCCTGTTGCTCACCCGGCTCTACGGTCCGTTGACCGGCCTGGCCAGCGCCCGGGTTGACGTCATGGCTGCGATGGTCAGCTTTGAGCGGGTCTTCGAGGTACTGGACGTCAAACCTCTGATCACCCAGAAGCCGGACCCGGTGGAGGTGCCCGAGGGCCCGGTAGCCCTCGAGTTCGACGATGTTCGGTTCGCCTACCCCTCGGCCGACAAGGTCTCGCTCGCATCGCTGGAGGAGGTTGCGGTTTTGGACACTCGGGGCGGCGAGGAGGTACTGAAAGGGGTCACTTTTCGGGTGGAGCCGGGACAGGTTGTTGCCCTGGTCGGTTCGTCGGGCGCCGGAAAATCTACGATCGCTGCCCTGGCGCCCCGCCTGTATGACGTGGACGAAGGCGCCATTCGGCTTGCGGGAATTGACGTGCGGGACCTGTCGTTCAAGTCCCTGCGGGAGACGCTGGGCATGGTGACCCAGGACGGGCACCTGTTTCACGACACCATCAAGGGGAACCTGCTGTTCGCCCGGCCGGACGCAACCGACGAACGGATCTGGGAGTGCCTTCGCCAGGCCCGCCTGCTCGACCTGATCGAAGGACTGCCCGACCAGTTGGATACCATGATCGGCGAACGCGGCTACCGCCTGTCCGGCGGTGAGAGGCAGCGCCTGACCATCGCCCGGCTGTTGTTGGCCCGCCCCCGGGTGGTGATCCTGGACGAGGCAACTGCGCACCTGGATTCCACCTCCGAAGCCGCGGTGCAGGCGGCGCTGGCCACGGCACTGGCCGGCCGGACCGCACTGGTTATCGCCCACCGCCTGTCGACCATCCGCAACGCCGACCTGATCTTGGTGATCGAGGACGGCCGGGTAGCGGAACGGGGAACCCACGAGGTTCTGCTGGCCCGGAGGGGCCGCTACGCCGAACTCTACGAAACCCAATTCGCTCCAGAGGCAAATCAACTCAGCTGACGGGCCGGGTGCGCCGTGGCGAGTTAGGAGGTGGGGCCGAAGCGCTCGGTTTTGATCTGTTGGGGACCGTATCCCGCATCCAACAACAGGCCGCTGGCGGTCTCGACAAATCCGTTCGATCCGCAGACGTATGCCACCCCCTCGCCGAAGGCGGCCCGGGAGACCAGGCCGGCGTCGATCCTTCCGGTATGCCCCATCCAGCCTTCGGGCGGGCGCCGGCTGAAGGTGATGAAGCTTTCCTCCCCCAACTCGTCGGCAAAGATCACGTCGTCGGCGGTGCGGACCGAATAGATCAGACGCATTGCAGATCCCGGCGAGGTGAGCCGGCGGTGCCGCAACATCGACATCAACGGGACGATGCCCGACGCCCCGCCCACCAGGAGCGCCGGTTCCTCGCCGCGCCATACGAAGTAGGAGGCGAATGGCCCCCGCACCTCGATCTGGTCCCCGACCACCAGCACCTCGTGAAAGTAGGCGGAGACTTCACCGTCGGGAAGGCGGTCCACCGTCAACTCGATCTCTCCGGCGTCCAGCGGCGAAGAGGCCACCGAGTAGGAACGTTGCGCCCGGTAGCCGTCGGGGGCGGTCAAGCGGACGTCGTAGTGCTGGCCCGGCAGGTGAGGCACCCATTCTGCAAGCTTCAGCCGGTACGAGCGGACGCTGTGGGTCTCCTGCTTGATCCCCACGACGGTGGCGATCTGCCAGGCGCCTGGGGTCAGTCGTTCCAATATCGCTGCTCCCGCCAGGGGTCGCCCCGGTTGTGGTAGCCGTTGGCCTCCCAAAACCCCGGGTAATCGTCGGCAAGGACCCGGATCTGTGAGATCCACTTGGCGCTCTTCCAGAGGTAGAGGTGGGGAACCAACAGGCGCACCGGACCCCCGTGGTCGGGCGTCAGCGGTGTGCCCTCGTGTTCCCAGACCAGCCACGCCTTGCCTCCGGTAAGGTCCTCCATGGGGAGATTGGTGGTGTAGCCCCCGGTCGACCGGGCCACGGCGAACCCTCCACGGGGCTCGACCCGGTCCCAAAACCGGTCGAGCGAAACGCCTCCGAAGCTGGTATCCAGCTTCGACCACTTGGTGACGCAGTGGATGTCACATGGGATCTGCTCTAAGCCCAGGCCGGCGACCTGTTCCCATGACCACTCCCCGGGGCTCACAACCTTTCCTTCCACCTTGAACGTCCAGCTCGCGAGATCAACCCTGGGGGTAGGCCCGGCGGTCAGGACCGGGAACCCCTTCTCGTAGTACTGACCGGGGGGCATCCGTTTGGCCAGGTGTTCGGGCGCCCGTCGTCCGCCGCCGAAACCACGGGACACGAAGTCGGCCAATCAACCCTCCTGACTCATCCGCTGGGCACTCAGAGTAACGGAGGCAGGCGCGGACAGACGCCGGGAACGGTCATCCGAGTTCGGTAGAGTGATTCTTTGATAACGAACGGCCTCTGCCGCTTGTGGCGAAGCCGCAGTTCGGCGAGTCTTCAGGGAACAAACGAGATTAAAAGCGAGCCGGAGGGTGCGGCTGGCTTTCGCTTTCGGCCCCCCTGTCGATGACAGACAAAGGTGAACTGATTGCGCGACGCCCTTAGCCTGCCCGAAGGGGTGGACCGGACGGAGTACGAAAGACTGAGGCGCCTTATGTGGGCCTCGGTTCAACGTGTCTGGAGGGGTGATCGGGAAGTCGTCGCCGG
Source organism: Actinomycetes bacterium (assembly GCA_029263075.1). Lineage (GTDB taxonomy): Bacteria > Actinomycetota > CADDZG01 > JAHWKV01 > JAHWKV01 > JAJCYE01. The sequence continues at coordinate 6,680 of JAJCYE010000046.1, read as the reverse complement.
AACGGACCCCTGGAGCGTTGTTGATGAAGCGTGGATCTCCATGGCAGCTCAGCAGTTCCGATGTGCCGGGCCGTTCCCCGTGTTCGCCTGCCGGGTGGCCCGGAACAAGGCAATCGATGCACTCAAACGAGCGGAGGTCAAAAGGTTGGGGCCCTCGCTCGACGCCACCCGGGCCGACGACGAGGGCCACGAGATGCCTGTCGTCCAGCAGGAAGCCGGTACCGCCAGCGCCGAGGCCGAGTTTTTTGAGTCCGAGCGGCTCGTGGGGATCACCCAGGCCATCGACTACTCCCTCACCAAGCTGGAGAGGATGGTGTTCTTAGCCGTGCGGGTGGATCGCAAAAGCGGCGCCGCCGTCGGCCGGGAACTCGACCCACCGATCTCAGGGCAGCGGGTGGGACAGATCCTCGCCGGCGCCGTGGTGAAGATCCACAACTCGCTGGCCACCTTGGAGGATGACCACATTTCCAAATTGATCTCCGGTCACGCCGAAAAGAGGGGTCGATGAGCGAGACAGAAGATCTGGTCCAGCAAGCGGTTGCCCGGTATCTGGAGTACGCCGAACTGGGCGGCCCGGCTCCCGAATTCGCGGACCTCCCGGACGAAGTTCGTCACAAGGTCGAGCAGATAGTCGCAATGCTCGACCGGACCGAAGGCGTCGCTCTGCGGAGCGCCCACCCCACCGAGATCACGGCCGGGACGGCGACCCGGTCCGCGTCGCACCACCTGGAGGCCGCCTCAGGGCTCGATCGAGCCGTACTGACCCAGTTGGCCGAGTGGCTCCCACCGGGAACCCCGGTTGACATCGATGGAGCCCCTTCCGGTTTTGCGCTGCCGGATCTCCCGGTGGCGGCAAGCTGGACCGTCGGAACGACCGGAGGGCGGGTGAGGGTCTGGAGAATCGACGCCCCGGCCGCGGCGGATCTGGAGCAGGACACCTCACACCTGGTGAGCCTGGACCGGGTCTTTCGGGCGTTCTCGGAGACTGCTGCGATATGCCTGGTATGCGCCGATCTCAACTGCCTGCTGTTGGAACCGCAGGACTGCGCGCCGGTCATCGAGGTACCAGCCGGCGGGGTGACGGCGCGCCGGTATCGCCGGCCGATTCAGCCGGTGGGAGAGGCGGTCGCCGCCTACATCACAGAGCTGATCCCCGCCTGGGAAGCCCTCCCCCGCTTTGAAACGGGCACCGCCCAGGCGCTCGACGTCACCGCGCTGGCCGCCCAAGCCGCCGCCGGAGCCGTCGGCATCCAAAAGGCCCTGGGTGCCCGGGCCCGCTACCCGAAAAAAGAGGTATTGAGCGCTCTGGGCGAAAAGGAGGCACAAGCCCTGGCGGAGATGGCCATCGCCCTTTACGAGGGCCGCCAAACCGCCGGGGAAGTTGCCCTGCGGCTGCGGAAGTTGGCCGGCGCATCATGATCCTTCAACTGCGGCTCCGCAACTGGCGGGCCTACGAGGACCTGGACCTGGAACTCGGCCCGGGGACCACATTCATCGTGGCATCCAACGGGGTGGGCAAAACCTCACTCATCCTTGCTGCCGCCTGGGGCGTGTTCGGCGACGCCTCGGGCGTCAACGCAGGCGAGGAGATCCGGGGCGACTCGGATACGGCTTCGGTTGAGGTGGTCCTCAGGCTCCCGATGTCGGGCAACATAACCATCTCGCGCACGGTCAACCGCAAGGGCCGGTCGACGCTCGAGGCCCGGCTCGGCGAAACGGTGATTGCCGACCAGGCCGAACTCCGTTCTTTGATGGCCGGCGAACTCGGGGGGGACCCGCTGGTGCTGGCCCGCCTGACCTTTTTGGCCCACGGCGGTTCCCTGGAGAGCGCCCAAGGCGAGTTCCAGCTACGCGAACACCTGGCGAGCGTTTTTGGGGTGACCCCCCTGCTGGAGGCAGCCGCATCCGCCGACGCGCTGGTCGCCGAGTCCGCCTCCGCCGCCCGCAAGATGAAGGCCGGACAGAAGACGGACAAAGCGGAATCCGAGAAGTTGTCGGCAGCGGCGGCGTGGGTCGACGAACAGCTGGTCACCACCGCACGGGAGCGCAGCGAGGCGCTCCAGGCACTGGCCTCGGCCGACGAGAAGCGCCGGCAAGCCGATGAGTGGGACCGCTACCGCATTGCCATGGCCGAGCGGGAAGACCAGCTTTCCCGTATTGCCGGGAGCGCCGAATCGTTCCTGCCCTCGGGGGTCGCGCCGGCCGCACTGCTCCAGGCCCTGGAGGAGGCGGAGCGGACGATCAACGATGAAGTGTTGGCCCTGGCCGCCGAACTGGCCGCCGCCGGGGCCCAGCTCTCCATGATCGAAGAGGCACAGGCCTCGCTCCGGGGCGCCGGTGCGGCGTGCCCGACGTGCCTGAGACCCATGAGCGAACACGAGTCCGACGCCGCCCTGGAGCAACATTCGGCGCAGCTGATCCGGCTCCGTGAGCAGGCGGAGGCCGCCGGGCGGGCCGCCGCGGTCCGCCGGGCGGATCTGGAGTCGCTGAGGACGGTTCTTGTTGAGGCGAGAGCCCTGCCCGCCCCCAGCCGTCCCCCGGGCGAAGAGATCGGTCCGGAGGCGTTGGATCCGGTCCGCAATGAATACGAACAGGCCCGGACCCGGGTCCAAGATCTGGATCAGCTGATGGCCGAACTCTCGGCCGGCCGCAGGGTCACCGAAGCACGGATCGGCGACCTGGTGGAAGCGGAAAGGCAAAACGCCGCAATTCTGGGCCTGATCCGGCAGGAGGCGGTGGGCCGGGCGGCCGGGGATGCCTTCCGCGCCACCGCCGACGCCATCACCAAAGAACAGATCGAGCCGTTGGTCACCGAGGTCGGGCGGCGGTGGAAACTGATCTTCGGTGCCGAAGGCCTGCGTCTCAGTCCCCAGGGAGAGGTCACCCGACAGATCGGGAGCCGGGTCCTTCCATTCACTTCGCTGAGTGGCGGCGAGAAGGTCTGGGCGCTGCTTTTGACCCGTCTGCTGATCACCGGCGCCTCCACCAACGCTCCCTTCGTATGGCTGGATGAGCCCCTGGAACACCTGGACCCGCGCCTCCGCCGGGTGGTGGCGGGTACCCTGGCCCGGGCGTCGCACACCGGCGGGCTCCGCCAGGTGGTGGTCACAACCTACGAATCCGAGTTGGCCCGCCAGCTGATGGAGGATGTACCGTCGGCCTCCCTGATCTACGTCAGGGGCGCCGGGTGAAACCCACCGATTTCGATTTTTGATTCAACGTCGATTTATCCACCAAGCCACCAGCAGTACAGGAGGAGAACATGGAACAGACGAGCTACCAGCACGGCGAACCATCGTGGCAGGACCAATCTTCCAACGACGACGCCAAAGCGGTGGAGTTCTACTCCGCGCTATTCGGCTGGGACTGCCCCGAGGGGGACCAAACCATGGGCGGCTACCGTAACTGCTTGCTGAACGGCAAGATGGTCGGCGGCATCAGCCCCCAGATGGCCCCGGGTGTCCCACCGGTCTGGAGCACCTACATCAACGTCGACGACGCCGGCGCCGTGGCCGACCTGGTTACCGCCAACGGCGGTCAGGTCATGGTGGCGCCTATGAAAATCTCCGAGTACGGCACCATGGCGGTCTTCGTCGACCCAACCGGCGCAGTAATCGGCGTCTGGCAGCCCGGGAACCACAAGGGCGCCCAGATCCGCAACGAGTCTGGCGCAGTCTGCTGGTACGAGCTGATGACCACGGACACGGACGCCGCGGCGGCCTTTTATACCGCGGTCTTCGGGTGGACCTCCCAAAGCCACGGACCTGCGGATACCCCGGGCGGGTACATCGGGTTCAAGCTGGGCGACAAGATGATCGCCGGCATGATGGCCATGCCCCCGAACGTGCCTGCCGAGGTCCCCTCCAACTGGTCGGTCTACTTTGAAGTCGACGACGCGGACGCCGCCGTCGCCAAGATCACCGAATTGGGCGGGCGGGTCCTGATGGGGCCCACCGACATGCCTCCAGGCCGCCTGGCCGCAGTGATGGACTCCAACGGAGCCTGGTTCAACATCATCAAACCCGCCCCCCGGGGCTGATCCGAAAGTAGCAACACAAAAGGGCGCCTGCCGGCGCCCCTTTGTGTTGCTACCCCTCCACTGAAACGCCCCTCCAGAACGCGATACGGTCCTTGACCTGCTCGGCGCCGGCCTTCGGCTCGGGGTAGTACCAGGCGGCTTCGGCATTGACCTTTCGCCCGACGACCACGTCGTAGTAGCTCGCCGTACCCTTCCAGCTACACACGGTGTGCTTCTCACTCGAACGCAGATACTTCTGGTCTACCGCTTCTTTGGGAAAGTACTGATTCCCCTCCACCTCCACACAGTTGTCGCTTTGAGCCAGGACTTTGCCGTTCCAGATTGCCTTGGGCATTTGAGCACCTCCAAGATCGATTGGCCGCGGCCGACGGGCCGCACCCCTGCTCCGATCCTAGTAACCCCCTGGATTTATTCGCTCGCCGCGAGAACCCCTACGCCTCGTCCTCGGAGCGGGAGCGGTCGATGTTCCTGGCCCCGGCCGCCCAACTCAACCAGGCGCAGGTTGGTCCCCGCCGCCTGCGCCCTACAACACCAAACCGGCAGCCCCGGCCGGCGCAGGAAGCAAACCGCCACCGGGGGTCAGCGGTCGCCGAGCGGCAGGACTTCCAGGGCCATCAAGAGCGAAAGCCACCCGGACTCCGCGTTGTGCTGGACCACCTTGCCGCCGACCACCCGGTCGATGGAGACGTTCTGGAACCGGACCTGCTTGCCGGTGGCCGGTATACCCATCCACTGTGCGCTGTGGGTCCCGGAGAACCAAGCGTGGGTGCATACAAGTTCCCCCTCGGCGACCTGACTTTCGAAGGTGACCTTCAGGTCGGGGAATCCGCTCCTCAAGGCCGGGATTCGCCGGCGGGTTTCGTAATAACCGGGGTGCTCCGCCAGGTCATCCAGATCCCCCTCGACGATGATCCTGGTCAGCCGCTGCAAAAGTTGTTTGTTGCTCTCGGTTTGTTCGTTCACTCCGACTCCTCCTCGCCCCCGGCTGATTCTTGCGCAAGACAGGCCCCACTGCGAGACCGGTCCCCCGCCCGCCGGTCGGAACCGGTTACTCCTCAAGCGACGGCGGGTAGATAAGCCACTCAACCAACCGATCGATCCGAAGGAGGACTGCATGCCGGGCATCCTGAAGAGCATTGAACAAGCGCAGATTCTGGACCGGGTGGCGGTCCCGGGAGCCGATGCCGCCTCCAAGATGATTCCCCAAGGCCCGGTGAAGGACACCCTGACCGGCAAGTGGCTGGGCCACCCGCTCCACCCGGTCCTCACCGACGTGGCAATCGGCTGCTGGGCGGCCGCCGGGGCCCTGGATCTGATCGGGAAACGCCACCACAAGTCCGCCGAGGTCTTGACCGGGCTCGGGATCGTGGCCGCGGTCCCCACTGCCCTGTCCGGGATCGCCGACTGGGCCGATACCACAGGCGAAGAACGCCGGGTCGGAATGGTCCACGCCGCCGGGAACACGGTGGCCCTGGCCACGTTCGCCGGTTCTTATCTTGCCCGCCGGCGGGGCAAACAGAACCGGGCCAAGGTTCTGTCGATGGTCGCGCACGCGGTCCTGGGGGGTGCCGGATTCCTCGGCGGGCACCTGACCTACCGGCTCGGTTCGGGCGTGGACCGGACGGCCTTCGACCAGGGTTCGGACCAGTGGACGCCGGTGCTGGCGGACGAAGACCTGCCGGAGGGCTCGCCGGTGCTGGCCCGGGCCGGCCAAATCGAGGTCCTGGTCTACCGGAATTCGGGAGTGGTCTGCGCGATAGCCAACACCTGCAGCCACCGCGGGGGGCCACTGAACGAGGGGAAAGTCGACCCGGAGAGCCGGACCGTTACCTGCCCGTGGCACGCCAGCGAATTCGACCTGTGCACCGGAACGGTGGTTCACGGTCCGGCGAGCGCGCCCCAGCCGAAGTTCGACGCCCGGATAAACGGGGGCAAGGTCGAACTCCGCCGTTCCGCCGGGTAATCGGGTCGCCCTCGACCCTGGCCGGGTGAGATACTCGCGCCATGGCTGACTGGGGACTGGGGAACTACGAACTGACGGCCGCCGAACTGGAACCGGTCTCCGAGCGGGTGGTCGCAATGGCCAACCCTCACCGGGACGAAACCCTGCTGGATATCGCCTGCGGGACCGGCAACGCCGCAATACTGGCCGCCCGGTTCCGGGCCTCGGTCACCGGCCTGGACCAAGCCCCGCGCCTGATAGAGGTCGCCGGGCGCCGGGCCGACGCGGACGGGCTGGACATCTCGTTTGTGGTCGGGGACGCGGTGAGCCTCCCGTTCCCCGACGCATCCTTCGATGTCGCCGTCTCGGTATTCGGCATGATTTTCGCCTCCGACCCGGAGCGGGCATTCGCCGAGATGGTCAGAGTTATGCGCCCAAATGGCCGGGCCTTCGTGACGGTCTGGCTGCCGTCCGGCGCCATCGACGCGCTGGTGGGGGTATTTATCCGCTTCGTTAACGCGGCCACCGGCGAGCAGCCTCCCGACCCCCGCATCCGGTGGCACGACAAGGACGCGGTGCGGCAGATGGCGGATGCACGAGGTGCAACGGTGAACTTTCACGACGGCGAACTTCAGTTCACGGCCGGGTCCCCGCAGGACTACCTGGACCGCAACCTGCAAAACCACCCGATGAGCGTGG